>JBCCWS010000008.1 GCA_039193195.1 Pseudomonadota bacterium | reverse complement strand
TGGTGGCGCTAGTGGGCCGCTTGGTAAATGAGGTAACGCTCAGTCTGCGTAGGGGCAGCGTCAGCAAGGCGCGTCGCGCGGCCAATGGCATCGCCATTGGCTGCATTCGACCGCCTTGCCCTGGCGCCCGTGCTACTCGCTGAGCGTCACCTTAGTTACCAAGCGGCCCACTAGGCCAGGCGGTTTGCGCCGGGCGCTTCAATTCCCGCCGAGGGGGGCATTCTGCCGGGCGCATCCGCCGCATTCAAATAGGCGCCATGGCGGCAGGCTCGCCATCGGAAAGTTCCGCCCGGGCTAGAGGAGCGCGCTGCCGGCGCCGGTCCGCTACGATGGACCGATGTCGATCAAACGCTGCCACAACATCGCTGACCTGCGCCGAGTCGCTCAGCGTCGGATTCCCGCGCCCATGTTTCATTACATCGACGGGGGCGCCGACGACGAGGGCACCATGAGGCGCAACACCGCCGCCTTCGACGACTTCACCCTGGTGCCGCGCTACCTGGTGGACGTATCTGAGATCGACACTCGCTGTCGTGTACTCGGTGCCGACCTAGCTCTGCCTCTCGTGCTTGCCCCGACCGGCATGTCATGCCTGTTCCATCACGAGGGAGAGCTCGCCGTGGCCCGCGCGGCTGAGCGCGCGGGGATCTACTACTCGCTATCTACCGTGGCGACCAAGTCGATCGAAGCGGTAGCGCAAGTCAATGACGGGCCAAAAATGTACCAGCTCTACATCCTACGCGATCGGGGTCTTAACCGAGAGTTCATGGCACGGGCACGCGAAGCGGGCTACACCGCCCTATGCCTGACGGTCGATGTGCCAGTGGCAGGCAATCGTGAGCGCGACCTACGCACGGGGATGGCCCTGCCGCCTAGCCTTGGCGTGAGGGGCATCATCGATATTCTCACCTCGCCCTCATGGCTGTGGGGCTACCTTCGCTCGCCGGGCTTCGAGCTTGCCAACGTGGCCCATCGCGAAGAGTTCAAGGAGCAAGAGGGCTCTTCGGTGGCCCAATACATCAATGATCAGTTCGATGCCACAGTCACCTGGGAGGATGCCGAACAGATGATCGCCGAGTGGGGTGGCCCCTTCGCCATCAAGGGCATCCTTAGCGCCGATGACGCCAAGCGCGCCGTGCAGATCGGCGCTAGCGCCGTCATTGTCTCCAACCACGGCGGGCGCCAACTGGACGGTGCGCCGGGGGCCTTGGATGCCTTGCGCGAGGTGGTCGACGCCGTCGGCGATCGGGCTGAGGTGATTCTCGATGGTGGTGTTCGACGCGGCACCCACATACTCAAAGCCTTGGCCTGTGGTGCCACCGCATGCATGGCTGGGCGGGCCTACCTTTACGGGCTTGCCGCCGGCGGCGAGGCGGGCGTGAATCGCGCGTTGGATCTGATGGCGGCGGAACTTCAGCGTGACATGGCGTTGCTTGGGGCCTGTACGCTGCGAGACGTGGATGCGAGCTGCCTGCGCCGATCCGTGTGCTAGCCTGACCCTCGCGCTCATGTCGGGCGCACATCTACAACGACTCAATCGAAAGGGGGTTCCTCGTGCGAATCGTTAAGGGCTCGTTTGTGTTCGCCGTGCTCGCCTGCGTGGGGGTGCTGTCCACCGCGGCAAGTGCAAAGGAGGCAGATGAGAAGGCGGTGGAGTACCGCCAGGCGGTGTTGCGGGTGATCGGCGTGAACTTACGCCCGATGGTGTTCATGGCGCGCGGCATGTCTGACTACGATGCTGAAGAGGTGGCCTTGCGCGCGACCCGCATCAATCAGTTGTCGCAGATGGTGGAGGAGGCGTTCACGCGCGACACCTCCGGTGTCGACGGCTTGAGCACCGAAGCACTCGATAAGATCTGGAGTAACTGGGACGACTTCGGTACCAAGGTCTCGGCTCTGCAGGAGGCCAGTTTGGCGCTCTCCGACGCGCCTGCGGATCTGGCCGGATTCAAGGCTGCCTTCAGTAAGCTTGGCCAGGCTTGCAAGGGTTGCCACGACAACTACAAGGCGGAGTAGGCGCTACGGGAGCTCGCCTTCTGGAGGGGTTCCCTAAAACAGGCCGTCCGGCATGGGCGGGGGCGGTGCCAGGGCCACGACGGCCCACACGCCCCCGGCCACCAGCGCTGCGATGACTAGGGCCAGGAAGGTGCGATCGCTACGGATCGCATCTGCCTGCGAGATGCGATCGCCTCCTTTGCGCCCGGTGATCATCGGGCCGATTAGGTTCTGTCCCTTGAGGGCGGCGTACCAGCTGATGGCGAGCAGGTGCAGGACGATCACCCATGGGATCAGTTGACCGTTGATCTTGTGAATGGTGTTGACGGTCTCGGCCCACTCGGTCGAGATTGCGCCGTTCCATGGGCCGAAGTAGGCCAGCTCGTCGCTCGCGAACAACCCGGTCGTGGCTTGCACGGTCAACATCGTGAGCATCAGCAGGACGGCCACTGCGCCCAGGGGGTTATGACCGGCGCTCGGCACGCTGTCGCGCTGTGCGAGGGTCTTGGCGTAGCGCATGGTCTGCGCCGGCCCCTTCAGGAAGCTCGTGAAGCGCGCGTGGCGCGATCCGACGAGCCCCCACAGCACCCGGAAGACCACCAGGCCAAGGGTGATGTAGCCGAGGGCCATGTGTGCGGCCAGCAGATCGAAGGCATTGGCGGTGATCCAGGAGCTTGGCACCAGCAGGGCGATCGACCAGTGCACCACTCGCGTCGGCCAGTCCCAGACCCTTACTGGGCCTGGCCGAGGCGGTGAGAACGGCGTTGTGTCAGACAAGAAGCGCTCGTCTTAAGCGGTGAGCGCCGCCGCCGGGGCCACGTAGGGGTGACCTAGCGACTCGGCCACGGGTTGGCAGGTCACCTTGCCCGCATGGACGTTGAGGCCGTTGCGCAGATCCGCGTCGGTGGTGATCGCCTTGGCGAGCCCCATGTTGGCGAGCTTCACCACGTAGGGAAGGGTGGCGTTGTTGAGGGCGAAGGTGGAAGTGCGGGGCACGGCGCCCGGCATGTTGGCCACGCAGTAGTGCACCACCTCATCGATCACGTAGGTGGGATCTTCATGGGTGGTTGCCCTAGAGGTTTCAAAGCAGCCACCCTGGTCAATTGCCACATCCACCACCACCGAGCCCGGCTTCATGCGGGAGATGATGTCGCGCGTGAGGAGCTTCGGCGCCGCCGCCCCGGGCAGCAGGACCGCGCCGACCACCAGATCAGCCTCTAGCGCGTAGTGTTCGATGGCTTCGCGTGTGGAGTACACGCAGGAGATTCGTCCAGAGTAGTCGATGTCGAGCTGGCGCAGGCGAGCGATGGAGCGATCGAGGATGGTGACCTCC
The DNA here is from genome assembly GCA_039193195.1 of Pseudomonadota bacterium. Classification (NCBI taxonomy): domain Bacteria; kingdom Pseudomonadati; phylum Pseudomonadota; species Pseudomonadota bacterium. The sequence goes on along the minus strand of JBCCWS010000008.1, from coordinate 173,375 downwards.
GCGCCCATGCCCTTGGCGATGTAGGCGGCGTTGTCGCCCACGATGCCGCCGCCGATGATCAACACCTTCGCCGGCGCCACGCCGGGCACGCCGCCGAGCAAGGTGCCGCTGCCGCCCTGAGCGCGCTCCAGCGCGTGGGCACCGGCCTGAATCGATAGGCGACCTGCGACTTCGCTCATCGGCGCCAAGAGCGGGAGGGATCCGCCGGGGCCGGTGATGGTCTCGTAGGCGACCGAGCTGCTGCCGCTGCGGATCAGCGCTTCGGTGATCTCGGCCGCTGCCGCTAGATGCAGGTAGGTGAACAGCAGCTGGCCCTCGCGCAGCATGGCGCACTCGGGCAGCTGCGGCTCCTTTACCTTCACGACCATATCGGCTTGAGCAAACACCTCGGCGGCCGTTTCCGCCACGGTGGCGCCCGCGTGACGATAGTCCTCGTCGGTCAGGCGAATGCCCGCGCCAAGCTGTGTCTCTACCACCACCTGATGGCCGTGCATGACGATCTCACGCACGCTGGCGGGCGTGAGGCCGGCACGAAACTCTCGGTTCTTGATTTCCTTAGGCACCCCGATGAGCATATTCTGTATTCCCCCTGGTGTTATTGCTTGCTGGCGAGGACGGCAGCCCCAGCTCTGGCGATTTGACCGTCCTGCTGGGAGCGCACGCCGCTGATGCCGATGGCGCCTACCACGGTGCCGTCCACCTCGAGGGGTACGCCCCCTTCCACCGCCACAACGCCGGGCATGGCGAGGTAGCCTTGGCGGCCGGAGCCGACTAACTCCTCGAAGGCGGCTGTTGGGCGCTTGAACAGCACCGCGCTGCGTGCCTTGGCGATGGCCACATCGACGCTGCCGAGCTGCACGCGATCGTCGCGCTGCAGGTAGATGATGTGTCCACCATCGTCCAACACAGCGATGACCACCGGCCAGTCGTTGGCGACGGCTTCCTCTTCGGCGGCTTCGGCCACGCGGCGGGCCGCCGCCAGGCCGATAGAGGTCTTACTTGTCATGCTGGTCTGCCCCTGGTGGCCACGGGAAAGCCGGGCCTGCCTGGCGGCGGGCCCGGGATCGGGGGACAAGTCTAGCGGAGTCGCGGCGGCGGCAGGTGGCGAAGTGGGCCGGACTTAGATCGTGGGCTGGTCCGCGAGCCACTCGTCGTCCGAGTCCTCACTGATGTCGCCGAATAGCGGCGTGGTGTAGTAGCGCTCGGCGGTGTCCGGCAGCATGGCCAGGATAACGCTGCCCGGGCTAGCCTTGGCCGCCACCTTCAGGGCTGCCGCCAGCGTGCCACCGCCGGAGACGCCAGTGAAGATGCCCTCCTTGGCTGCAAGCGCCCGGGAGGTCTCCATGGACTCTACGTCGGAGACGGGCACGTTCTCGTCGAAGACTTCGCGGTTGAGCACGTCCGGCACGAAGTCTGGCGTCCAGCCCTGAATCTTGTGCGGCTGCCACTCCTGGCCGGCGAGCAGGCGCGCGTTGTCCGGCTCGGTGGTGACGATGGTCACCTCCGGGCGCGCCAGCTTGATCATCTCGCCCGCGCCCGACATCGTGCCGCCCGTGCCCCAGCCCGTGACCCAGTAGTCGAGGCGTCGGCCAGCGAAGTCGCTCAGGATCTCCGGCCCTGTAGTGCTGCGGTGGAAGGCAGGGTTGGCGCCGTTGGTGAACTGACTGGCCCAGAACCATCCGTGCCTTTCGGACAGCTCCTGGGCCTTTTTCACCATGCCCGTGCCGCGCTCCGCCGCGGGCGTCAGGATCACCTTGGCACCGAGTAGCTTCATTAGCTTACGGCGCTCCTTGGAGAAGCTGTCTGCCATGACGGCGACGAAGGGATAGCCGCGGGCCGCGCACACCATGGCCAGGGCCACGCCCGTGTTGCCCGAGGTGGCTTCGACGACGGTCTGTCCGGGGGAGAGGGCGCCGCTACGTTCGGCGTCCTGCACGATGCCCCAGGCCAAGCGGTCCTTTACCGAGGCGCCCGGGTTGAAGGCCTCTACCTTCACGTAGAGATCGACGTGTTCCGGGGCGATGTGGTTGAGCCTCACCACCGGCGTGGAGCCGATCGTGTCGATGATGCTGTCGTAGATCATGCGCGCGTTCCCTTTCCTTCGGGCGAGCCGTTGTTGGACGATGGTCGCGTTTTCGGCGCGATATGCCGGCGTTCGTTGCCGTCGGGGTCGTCCGATTCGTCATTTGTGCCGCAATGCGGCAAAATAGACCCACATCAAACGAGGCCTCGCAGCTAGCCTGGAAGAATAAACGGCGAAGGAGGGCGAGCAGAACGACTTTATGTCGTCGGCCTTATAGCGCAATCGAATATGCTGGACGCCGCGGCCGTCTCGACGCTGCGAGACGCCCGGCAGCGGGGCTCAGCCCCGAGGACATCGAATGGATCAACTGAGCGGTATCGACGCCACTTTCCTCTACCTGGAAACCCCCAAGGCCCCCATGCACATCGGCGGTGTGCTGTTCTGCGCCCCCGCCAATCCTGGCGACCGCGGTCTCGACTTTCAAAGCTTCCGCGCTCTGGTGGAATCGCGCTTGCACGTGAGCCCAGTGTTCCGCCGGCGCGTGGTGCACGTGCCGCTGGACTTGGACAACCCCTTCTGGGTGGAAGATCCGCACTTCAACCTGGACGCACACGTGAGCTACATGGCCCTGCCGGGTAAGCGCAGCTGGACCGAGATGCGCCACCTCCTCGAGCACCTGTTCTCCGTGCCATTGGACACGCGCCGCCCCCTGTGGTCATTGACCTTCGTAGAGGGTCTCGACGGCATCCAGGGGCTGCCGCCGGGTTCCTTTGCGGTGGTCCACAAGATCCACCACGCTGCCGCCGACGGCATGAGCGGTCGCGACCTGCTGACGTGCCTGCTCGATCCCACCCCTGAGGTGCGTGAGTTCCCGGGGCATGCGCGCTGGATGCCGGACATGCAGCCCTCACTGGCGCAGCTGCTCACGAGCACAGGGCTGGGCTTGCTAAAGCGCCCCTTCGGGGTCGCGCGCACCGTAGGCTCGGTGCTCGGCGGCGTGCTCAACCTGGGCCGAGACCTGCTGCTGGAGGGCAGCAAGGAACGGGACGTCAACCTCACGGGGCCACGCACGCGCCTCAACGTGCCCGTAGAGCCGCAGCGCGTCTTCGGCGCCGTGCGCTTGCAGCTCGCGTCTCTGCGCGCCGCGCGGGGGCTCGTGTCCGGGGCGAGCCTCAACGACGTCGTGCTCACCGTTTGCGCAGGTGCCCTGCGTCGCTACTTGCAGGCCAATGCGGAATTGCCTGCCCAGTCCCTAACGGCCCTCGTGCCGATCTCCGTGCGTCGCTCCGTGCTGGAGGCCAACAACAATCGCTTGAGTGCGATGATCGTCTCCCTGGCCACCTTGGAGGCAGACCCCGTGGCGCGACTCGAGGCTGTCCACGGCAGCGTGCGACTCAACAAGGACTACGCCGAGGCTATTGGCGCTCGCACGCTGTCCGACGTCGCGCAGGTGGTGCCCTTCACCCTCGGCATCGCTGCCTCCCGGTTCTACTCGCGGATGCAGATGGCCCTGTACCATCCGCCGCTCTTCAACCTGGTGATCACCAACGTGCCGGGTCCGCGCCGCCCGCTCTACTTCAACGGCGCGCGTGTGCTGAGCACTCTCGGCACGGCGCCGATCATCGATGGCTTGGGCATGATCATCGTGGTCACGAGCTACCTCGAAGAGCTTTCGATCAGCGTTACGGCCTGTCCCTCCGTGCTGCCGGACGTGGAGTTCTTCGAACAGTGCCTGCGCGAATCGATGGAGGAGATCGACGCCGCGGTAGAGGAGCGGGCATCCGCTGCGCGGCCGGCGGCGCCAACTCCCTTGCGTGCGGTGCCGGGCGGGAGCCAGGGCGCGTAATGGAGATGGCGGATGAGAAGATCTCAAGCCCGTCGCTGCTGAACCAGGCCCTCGAGGCTCGGGTGGGCATGGAGATCGCCGCGACGCTCGGCACCTACCCCCTGCTGCGCCAGGCGCCGCGAGGGGATGGCCACCCTGTCCTGGTATTGCCTGGATTCCTGACCAACAGCCTGTCTACCAGCTTGCTGCGCAATTTCCTCAAGGACCTAGGTTACCGCGCCCATCGCTGGAAGCTGGGGTGGAACACAGGACCGATCGGGGAGATCGAGCACTCGATTCTGGTGCGCATTCAGGAGCTGCGGCGGCGTTACCGGCGCAAGGTGAGTCTGGTTGGGTGGAGCCTCGGCGGCGTGTACGCCCGTGAGCTGGCCTGGATGGCGCCTGACGACATCCGCCAAGTGATCACCTTAGGCAGTCCCGTGCGTGAACACGCGAAGAGTTCCGTGGCCTGGCTCTACTCCTTGGTGGCCAGCCAGCATCCGGAGTCCATCGATGCGGCGGATCTGGAGCGCGCCAGCCTGCCGCCACCGGTACCCACCACCTGCATCTACAGCCGCACGGACGGCATCGTGCCGTGGCAGTGCTCGATCGAGCAGACCTCGCCCTTCAGCGAGAACATCCGGGTGGAGAGCAGCCACTTCGGCCTCGGCAGCCACCCCCTGTCCTTCTGGGCGGTGGCCGATCGCCTCGCGCAAGCAGAAGGGGAGTGGGCGCCCTTCGAGCGCGAGGGCTTGAAACGCTGGTTCTTCGGGCGCTCGGACGAGCGGCCTAGTAACGGAGATGCGCTCGGTCCTAGGGCCTAGAACTCGGTCCAGTCCCCATCGTCCGCAGCGCCGCCGCCAGCGGCAACCTTGAGCGGTGCGCTCGCCGCCGGGGCTGCGGCGGGCGCCGGAGCTGCCTTCGGCGCGGCGCTCGCTTTCGACCACGGTCGATTGGGACCGCGCCGTTCGGGAATCGCCGCCGCCGAGGCGTGGCCGCTACTCGTGCTGAAACGGGCGATGATCGCCTCGAGCGACTTACTTTGCTCTACGATCGACTCGCTCGCCGCCGCCGCCTCTTCCACCAGGGCGGCATTCTGCTGCGTCACGTCGTCCATCTGACTAACTGCACCGTTGACCTGCTCGATGCCGGCGCTCTGCTCGGCGCTGGCATTGGCGATTTGCTCGACGATTTCCGTGACCTTGTTGACTGCATCCACGATCTCCTGCAGCGTCGTACCGGACTGATCGACCAGTGACGACCCTTCCTTGACCCGCTGCACGCTATCTTGGATGAGACTCTTGATCTCCTTCGCTGCGGTGGCGCTTCGGCTGGCGAGGTTGCGCACCTCTGAGGCGACAACGGCAAAGCCACGTCCCTGCTCACCCGCGCGAGCGGCTTCGACCGCTGCGTTCAGGGCGAGGAGGTTGGTCTGGAAGGCAATTTCGTCGATCACGCCGATGATGTCCGCGATACGCGCCGAGGCATCGTTGATGCCGTTCATGGCAGTTACCGCCTTGCCCACGATATCCCCGCCGCGGCTGGCTTCTTCGCGCGCCTCGATAGCGAGTTCGCTCGCCTGCGAGGCGTTGTCCGCTGTTTGCTTTACGGTGGCGGTCATCTGCTCCATGCTGGACGCGGTCGACGCCAGGCTCGATGCCTGCTCCTCCGTCCGCTGGGCCAGGTTGACGTTGCCCTTGGAGATCTCCTCCGCCGAGGATGACACCTCGTGGGCAGCGGAGCTGATCTGCTCGATGACGTCCGAGTAGGTGTCGAGCAGGGAGTTCACCCCGTCGCCGAGGGTCTTGAAGAAGCCCGATTTCCCCGCGATGTCGATGCGCTGCGAGAGATCCCCGCTAGCAGCTGCATTAACGATCTTGCTTACGCCCGATTCCATCGCGAGCTCGCTGGTGCGGTCGAGCCACTCGACCACGGTGCCAAGGCGATTGCCCTTCTCATCGATGATCGGGTTGGCAGTGAAGCCGAAGGTGCGCGAACCCACGCTCAACTGACTTTGCACCGCCTCGGTCATGCCCGCCAGCATGCCGCCTTGGTGTGCCGGATCGCGGTGAAAGTCATCGATATTCTGACCGATGAGGCGGTTCGCATCGAAGTTGGGCAAGCTCTGTCGGATATCGTCGGCGGCGTCGCGGAACAAGTCGCAGGCACGGTCGTTCATGTAGGTAATCTTGTGCGATTCGTCGGCCACCATCACGTTGGTGCTGGTCGTCTGCAGCGCCTGCAGCAGCCTTTCGTTGCGGTTGCGCTCGGTCAGGATGCTGTCGGTCACGTAGGTGGCGATCTCAATGACTCGGGCGACTTTGCCCGTTGCGTCACAGACCGGCAGGTAGGTGGCGTGGATCCACACCTCTTCACCCGTCTTCGATAGCCGCATGTAGCGACCCGAATCCTGTTCGCCAGCGCCGAGCTTCGCCCAGAATTGGCGGTACTCATCGGAGGCGCTGTAGCTCGGCTCGACGAACATACGGTGATGTTGCCCTTGGACCTCGTGCAGTGCGTAGCCGACCGCGTTCAGGAAGTTCTGGTTAGCACCGATGATGGTGCCGTCGGGTTCGAACTCGATCACGGCCTGGCTCGTGTCTAACGCGCGCAGTACGTCGACTCCCGTCTCGGGGCTGTTGCACCAGGCACGCTCGTCAGTCGGATTGGACACCGTCACGGAACTCCCTCGTTGCTCACACGATCTCACCGCCTGTATCGGGAGCTGCTGAGACGACCTTGAGGTCTCGACCTATTGGTGCCGAGAACTGAGAACTGGTCTACGAGCTGGCGGGTGTGTCGTCGCCCGGTGCTGGCGTTGCGTCTGCACGCGTGTCCTGGAGGAGAGGGTCGGTCTTGCGAATTGGCGCTTGGAGCCAGCCGGGAATCTTGGGCTCCGTGCGGCGCAGGGTAGCGTCGAAGCGCGGGTAGCGTCGGCGCACCTTAGTCATCAGCTCAGCACTGGCGTCGCTCGAGGAGATGAGCAACGCCAGGCCGATGACCATCAGAGGCAAGCCAAGGGGGATGGGGAAAGGAAATAGGATGAGTCCCGCCACCAGCAGCACGATCGCGACGATGGTGATGGACCAGGCCTTGACCGCACCGCGCAGCCGTGCGAAGAGCTCCCTCACAACGCCGCTTCAACGTCGCGCTTGGAGCCTTCGGGCGGGAGGGTCGCCTCAGGCGCTAGCGGTGGGGAGCGGACAGCTGACACCGGTTCCTGCAAGCCCGCAGTAACCGTTCGGGTTCTTCGCCAGGTATTGCTGGTGGTACTGCTCGGCGTAGTAAAACGTGGGCGCGGGCCCCAATTCCGAGGTGATGGCCGGAAAGCCCTTGGCGGCAAGCTGCGCTGCGTAGGTCTCGCGTGATGCGCGCGCGATGGCAGCCTGCTCCTCGCTCGTCGTGTAGACGGCGGAGCGGTACTGTGTGCCCACGTCGTTACCCTGGCGCATGCCCTGCGTAGGGTCGTGGGCTTCCCAGAAGGTCTGCAGGAGCTGCTCGTAACGAATCACCTGCGGGTCGTAGATCACGAGCACAACTTCCGTATGGCCCGTGCGACCGCTGCACACCTCTTCGTAGGTGGGGTTGGGCGTGAGGCCGCCCGCGTAGCCGACGGCTGTGGAGTGCACGCCGTCGAGCTGCCAGAACAGGCGCTCGGCGCCCCAAAAGCAGCCGAGTCCGAATACGGCCGTCTCCAGACCCTCCGGAAAGGGCCCGCGCAGCGCGTTGCCGTTGATGAAATGGCGATTGTCCAGGGGAATCGACTGCTCGCGACCGGGCAGTGCGTCCTGGGCCGTTGGGAGTGTGGTCTTCTTGCCCATTCCGAACATCGTGCGCTCCTGCGTTTCTCCGGATGCCCTGAGATCGGGCTGACGAGCTGGAATTTCAACATCCCCATCCGCGCTGATCTACCCGCCGCGCGGGTCGGGCAACGCGTTGCGCTAAGGGTCAGTCGGCTTCGACGATCTCCGTCTGGTAGTCGGCGAGCGCCGCCTCGATCACGCGGTAGGCCTGCTCTCGGCCGTAGGGCTCGCGGATCTCTACCTTCTTCTCACCGCCCGGGATCCACTTGTAGGTCTCGAAGTAGTGCACGAGACGCTCGACGAGCACTCCCGGGAGCTCGGAGAGGGTCTGCACGCTGCCGTACATGTTGTCCTTAACGAAGACCCCCACGATCTTATCGTCCACCTCACCGCCGTCGATCATCGTTAGGCCGCCGATCACCTTCACGTCGAGGATGATGTTGGCGCGCTCGATCGGGCGCTCAGAGATGATGCAGATATCAAGGGGATCGTTGTCGCCGGGGAGGTTCAGGCCCGTCACCTTCGACACTTGGTTCGCGCACAGGGTGCGCGGAATGAAGCCGTAGAGGGCCGGCGGGATCGATGCGCTGCGCTGGGGGCGGTCGACGCGGATGTAGCCGTACTTCTTGTCAATCTCGTACTTCACCAAGTCGTAAGGCGTCATTTCCACATACGCCGTGACCACTTCCGGGCAGTTGTCGCCGGGCTCGATGCCGTGCCAGGGGTGCGGACGCCAGGCCAGATAGTCTTTGCTCATCTTCTCGTTCCTCGCCTGGGGGCAGCCCGACGCACGGGGCCGGGTGCCGCCGATGGCACTTGCGGCGGACCAAAGGGAGACTTGGGGTCGGGAAGTATCAAGACCTTAGGTGCGCTGCGTCAACCGACTGACCGGCACTTTTACTCAGCCACCGTCCGCCGGGAGCTTGTAGTCAGCGAACCGCTCGCGAAGCTGGCGTTTGGAGATCTTGCCCGTGCTCGTGTGGGGGATGTCCTGCACGAAGGCCACGGCGTCGGGAATCCACCAGCTCGCTACCTGCCCCTTGTAGCTCGCGAGCAAGGCATCAGGGTCGATCTCGGCGCCCTCCTCGGGCCGCACGATCAGGAGCGGGCGTTCGAACCACTTCGGATGGGCGACGCCGATCACCGCCGCTTCGGCGACGCCGTCGAAGCCCACGGCGAGGTTCTCGAGCTCGATCGAGCTGATCCACTCGCCGCCGGACTTGATCACGTCTTTGGTGCGATCGGTGATCTGCATGTAGCCGTACTCGTCGACGGTGGCCACATCGCCCGTGTCGAACCAGCCGTCGGCGGTGTGCGATTGCTGACCCTCGGACTGTCGGTAGTAGGCCGAGCACACCCAGGGGCCGCGCACCTGCAGCGGGCCGAAGGCTTCGCCGTCCCAGGGCAGCTGCTCACCCTTGTCATCCACGATGCGCATCTCGATGCCGAAGGTGCCGCGGCCCTGCTTAAGGGCCAGGGCGTAGCGCGTGTCCTCTGCCAGCTCGGCGACGCGACGGCTCTCCGTGTTGATCGTGCCCATGGGGCTGGTCTCGGTCATGCCCCAGGCGTGGCCCACGCGCACGTCGTGCACGTCGCGGAACTCGTCCATGATCGCCTTCGGGCAAGCGGAGCCGCCCACCACCGTTCGGTCGAGGCTGGCCAACTTGCCGCCTGCCTTGCGCGCGTACTCGAGGAGCGCTAGCCACACGGTCGGCACGCCGAGGGCGCAGGTGACTTGGTGTCCTTCGATCAGCTCGAAGAGCGCCTGCCCGTCGCCCATCTTCGGACCCGGCAGTACCAGATCCGCGCCCGCCATTGGCGCCGCGTAGGGCACTCCCCAGGCGTTCACATGGAACATCGGGACGACTGGCAGCAGGCGGTCCTTGCTGCTTACGCCCATCGCATCGGTCATGCAGCAGCCCATGGCGTGCAGCACCGTGGAGCGATGGCTGTAGAGCACGCCCTTCGGGTTTCCGGTGGTGCCTGAGGTGTAGCACATGGAGCTCGCGGTATCTTCGTCGAGATTAGGCCAGTCGAACGCGGTGGGGTGGCCGGCGATGAAGGACTCGTAGCTCTGCGCGCCCGGTAGCGGCGTTTGCGGCATGTGGGCATCGTCGGTGAGCACCACGTAGCGCTGCACCGTGGGCAGCTTGTCGGCGAGCTTCTCAAGCAGCGGCAGGAACAACGGATCGATGAAGAGTATGCGATCCTCCGCGTGGTTGATCACGTACACCACCTGCTCGGGGAACAGGCGCGGGTTCATCATGTGCAGCACGTAACCGCTGCAGGAGACGCCGTAGTACAGTTCGAAGTGGCGGTGGTCGTTCCACGCCAGGGTGGCGACCCGGTCCGTGGCGTTGAGGCCGCAGCCGGCGAGGGCGTGGGCCAGCTGCGCCGTGCGTTCGAAGGCCTCGCGGTAGGTGTAGCGATGGGTAGGGTTGTCCATCGTGATGTCCGCGATCGTGGCATGCGGATGGTTGATCTGCGCGTGCCGCATGATGGAAGTGATCGTGAGCGGCGTGCGCATCATCAGTCCGTGCATGGCGCTAGCTCCTTCGGCGGTGGCGTAGGCGATGACCTACCCGGGGCCACCACCGTTGATGAAACATCCGCGAACTCAACACCAACGGCGTCGTGGCCGCAAGCGTTCCTTCGCTTGTGGCGCAGTGCCGCAAAGTAGAACGGAGTCCTCGTGAGAAAACCGGAAGACACGCGCGTCTGCGTTTTCGATGCTTACGGCACGCTGTTTGATCTTACGAGCGCGACCCGCGAACACCTCGCGCTCCTGGGTGAACATGCGAATCAGGTGGCGTCTGTCTGGAGGGCCAAGCAGCTCGAGTACAGCTGGTTACGAAGTTTGATGGGTGCGTGGGCGCCCTTCGCGCAGGTGGTCGAGGAGGCTCTCGACTATGCGCTGGACAGCGCCGGGCTTGCCGCCCGTCGCGCGGAAATCGCGCCGCCCCTGCTATCGTCCTTCGCGAGCCTCGATACTTTTCCCGAAGTGCCTGAGGTGCTGCGCAGGTTGCGCGCTGTGGGCGTACAGACCGCGGTGCTCTCGAACGGGTCGCGCGATATGCTCGACCAAGCCGTGCAGGCGGCGGGCATCACCGAGCTCTTGGACGCCGTCATCAGTGTGGATGAGGTGCGGGTGTTCAAGCCTGACCCACGGGTCTACCAGTTGGCCTTGGACCGGTTCTCTGTCGAAGCCTGTCGGGTTAGCTTTCAGTCGTCGAACAGTTGGGACGTAGCGGGCGCCGCGCACTTTGGCATGTTCGTTGTTTGGTGCAACCGTTCGGCCGCGCCGACGGAGCGCTTGCCCTCCGGTGCGCACGCGGAGGTGAGTGCGCTGGATACGCTGCCGGACGTACTCGGCATGAGGTAAGCACGCTCGAGTCTCGTCCGCCTCAAGAGCTCATTGTGTTGCCAATGAACGCTTGGCGCACCAGTTTCAGACAAATATCTGACTGGCGGGAGATGCGTTTCGGATCCAAAGCGCTGACACTTGAGGCTTGAGGAACTCGCGCGTCGGAAGCTGCGTCCGCAGCAAGGATCTTGGGATGGGCAAGCCAGTCACCCTAGCGGAGCGCTACGCGGATCTGTTTGCGCTGGCGTCGGTGCCCCTGGTGCTCGTCTCTGCGGACGGCATCATTCGCATGACCAACGCGCAGTTCGATCACATCTTCGAGTACGCGCAGGACGAGCTGGTCGGCCAATCGGTAGAGCGCTTACTGCCAATCGATGATCGTGATCAGCATCCCAGGTTGCGTGCCGCCTATCATCGCGTGCCCATCAAGCGTGCCATGGGACAGGGGCGTGAGCTGCGCGGTTTGAGCCGATCCGGTCGTACGATCCCCCTGGAGCTCGCGTTGAATCCGGTCGAATGGGACGGCGAGCGTTGGGCGCTGGTTACCGCGATCGAGATCAGCGCTCGTAGGGCTAACGAGTCCTTGGCGCAAACCGCCCTCGAGGCGGCGGCGACAGCCACGCTAGTGGTGCGCCCGGACGGATGAAGGCAGCTTGCCGGCCACGCTCGTGGTGATGATGTTTACGTCTTTTGGATGATTCCGCCGTCGCTGAGATTCTTCGGCTCTACGGAATCCATTGACCGAGCGAAACGACCAGGCGTACCTCGCCAGCGCCGGCGGATTTTTGGCAATCGCAATTGGTGCCGCCAATTCCGGCGCTTTCCGCAAGATTTGTCCACAATGATGCTGGAGATTTCATTGACGCGCGGCACGCTTCGAATCCGCCCGGGGAGGCAGTCTTGGCCAAGATCGCCGTGCTCGCCATCGACGACGATGACGTTCAACACATGTTGTTGTCGCGTCTGCTGCGTGATGGCTCTGATGGGTACGCCTACGAGCTGGAGTGTTGCCATACGCTAGAGTCAGCCTTCTATCGCCTCGATTCGGGCAGATCGATCAGTGTGGTGCTGCTCGACCTGGGCCTGTCGGGCAGCCAGGGCGTTGAGACCGTCACGCGCTTCGGGAGTCGGGTGAAGGACTACCCCCTCATCATTCTGACCGGTAACTCTGATCAAGATGTCGCGCGCCGTGCCTTGCACATGGGGGCAGAGGACTACCTCGATAAGACCGACCTCACGGATGCAATCCTGCAGCGCGCCATTCGCTATTCGTTAGAGCGCTTCAACCTCAAACGAGATCTCGAAACTGCTCGCTACGAGCGGGAGATCGCGTTCACCGAGGAGATCGGTTCCGATACCGACAGCCCGGTGGCCTCGCACCTGTGCGGGCAGCGGAATCTGCGACTAGCGGCACCTAGTACCTTCACCCAACTAGTCGGTGCCTACGCCGAGGCCGTCGGCGATGCGATAGAGCAGCGCGCCTTCCACGTCGATCATCGGCTGAGTGATCGACTGCAAAGCATGGCCGATACGCTGGGGCGGCTCATGGCAAAGCCTCGAGATGTTGTTGATATTCACACCGAGGCGTTGCGCATGCACGGCGACGGTGGCGGTGGCGCCCCCGCGAAGATGCGGGCGCGCGTCGAAGAATCCCGCTACCTGCTGCTAGAGCTGGTGGGGAACCTGTGCTCGTACTACCGCCGACAGTCTGTAGGTTTTGGGTCGAGTGAATCCAACGACAAGAGGTCCGAGAGCCGATGAGTGAGTTCCGCCTAAAGCTCTTCATTACCGGACATACCTACCGTGGCGAAACGGCGGCACGGAACGTCCGCCGGTTGTTTGGGGAGACCCTCGGTCAGCCCTATCACCTGACCGTCGTGGATGTGCTGGAGACGCCGGAGGTCGCAGAGGAGTCTCGGGTGATGGCTACGCCCACGCTTATCAAGGAATCGCCAGGTCCGGTCCGTCGGGTGATCGGTGACTTATCCGATCACACGGCCGTACTGAGAGCCATCGGCGTCGAGCCGAGAACGAATGAAGAGGGAGGGCTCTTAGGTGAGTAATGCTACTGCAGTCGCTGTAACCAAGTTGAAGACGGGGATCGACAGCTTTGACTCGATTTCCAATGGCGGTTTGCCAGTGGGACGCACCACCTTGGTATCTGGTACGGCGGGCAGCTCGAAGACCGTATTCGCCGTTCAGTTCCTCGCCCGAGGCTTGCTGGACTACGCGGAAGCAGGAGTCTTCGTCACCTTCGAAGAGACCCCGGCGGACATCCGCAAGAACATGCTTAGCTTCGGTTGGAATCTTCAGGCGTGGGAGCGGGAAGGCAAGCTCGCCATCGTCGATGCCTCCCCGGTGGTCGATGAGGAGTCGGTGATCACCGGCGATTTCGACTTTGGTGCGCTGATGGCGCGCTTGGAGAGTGCCGTGCGCCGAGTCGGCGCGAAGCGCGTGTCCCTGGACTCCCTCGGCGCGGTGTTCACCAAGTTCGACAACCATATCATCGTGCGCTCGGAGCTACTGAAGATCGCTGCCTCCCTTCGGCGCATCGGGGTGACGGCCGTGATGACGGCGGAGCGGACAGAGGAGTACGGTGAGATCGCGCGCCACGGCGTGGAAGAGTTCGTTGCTGACAACGTGGTGGTGTTGCGCAATGTGCTCGAGAATGAGAAGCGACGCCGCACGATGGAGATCCTGAAGTTTCGCGGCACCGATCACCAAAAGGGAGAATACCCGTTCTCGGTGATCGCGGACGAGGGTATCGTGGGAGTGCCCCTGTCGGCGGAGATGCTCAATCAGAAGACCTCCAACATCCGCACCACGTCGGGCAACGACGAGCTCAACAGCATGTGCGGCGGGGGCTTCTTCCGAGACTCGATCGTGCTGGTATCCGGCGCCACCGGGACGGGCAAAACGCTCATGGCATCGCAGTTCCTGGCCGGCGCAGGTGCCGATGATCGCTGCCTACTGTTTGCCTACGAGGAAAGCCGCGATCAGCTGATTCGCAACGCCGAGGGCTGGGGCTTCGATTTCGCGACCATGGAGCGCGAAGGTCGCCTAAAGGTGGTGTGCGATTACCCCGAGGTCATGGGGCTCGAGGAACACCTGGTCCGGATGCGTGCGCTCATCGAGGAGTTCAAGCCGACGCGTATCGCAGTGGACAGCTTGTCCGCCTTAGAGCGCGGCGCTTCTCCAAAGAGCTTCCGGGAGTTCGTTCTCGGACTCACCGCAGCGATCAAGCGCGAGCAGATCGTTGGCCTATTCACCTCCGTAACCCCGTCCCTGATGGGCGGGGCCTCGATCACGGAGGCGCATATCTCGACAATTACCGACTCTATTGTTCTGCTGCGCTACGTAGAGGTGTTCGGCGAGGTCAGCCGCAGCATCGCCGTGCTCAAGATGCGTGGCTCCCGCCACGACCGAGACATTCGGGAGTTCGCGATCGACAACATGGGGATGCAGATTGGCAAGACCTTCCGCACCGTTACGGGCATCATGTCAGGCAATCCCACCCATGTGGCAGTCAGCGAGCAGGAACGCATCGCGGATCTGTTCAGAGACCCGTAGCACCTCCGATGGACCCTGACAGCAGTCCAAGGTTGGGCGCAGCGCCAGCGCATGTACTCGTCGCGCAGATGGCGGACGGCGTGGTGGTCATCGATCCGGCCGGTGTGGTCTGCTTTGCCAACGGGGCTGCCCATCGCCTGTTCGGTCACGCCCACGACGAGGGAATGGTCGGTAGCCTCTTCGGTGTGCCCGTGGTCGCCTCGGGGGTGGCGGAAATCGAGCTGGTGAGCGGTACGTCCGTACGGCTAGCGGAACTCAATGTCACCCAGATCAGCTGGGGCAACACACCGGCGTGGTTGGTGGTGCTGCGCGATGTCACTGCTCGCCGCGAACGCGAGCGCGGTGTGTTCCGCAAGGCGCAGGAGTTCGAGGAGTTTGCGTACACGGTGTCGCACGACCTCCAGGAGCCCTTACGCACGATCGAGCAGCTCGCCCTCGCTTACGTGGAGGATTTCGCCAAGGCGGAACCCGACGAAGCGGACAGGCTGGTGAATATGATGCGAGACATCGCCACTCGGGGTCGCGCAATGGTCAGCTCGTTGATCGAGTACGCGGCGCTGGGCGCCGATGCGGATACGCACGTGCCCTGCGACTTGGGCCGAGTGCTCAAAGACGTATATGCCAATCTAGGCGCAGAGATGGAGGCCTCCGGCGCGGTGGTGGTGGTTGAGACGCCCCTACCTACGGTGGTGGCAAACCCTACGCACATGCTGCAGCTGATGCAGAACCTCGTAGCGAACTCGCTGAAGTTTCGGTCTTCCGCTGCTCCGGAGGTGACCATCAATGCGACCGAGCGCCAAGTCGATTGGCGCATCGACGTCTGCGACAACGGCGTTGGGGTCCCCGAGGAGCAGCGCGACTACGTGTTCGGTGTGTTCGCGCAGCTAGCGAGATCTGAGGCTGCCCTCGGCAGCAAGGGCTTGGGGCTCTCGGTGTGTAAGAAGATTGTGGATTGCCACGGTGGATCGATCTGGATCGACCCCGCTTACCGGGATGGGTGCAAGGTGTCGTTCACTATCCCGCGCCTAGGATGCGAGTAGGCCAGACCCCTGGCTTGGCTTCACAGTGCGGTCGCGCCGGTCTCGCCCGTGCGGATGCGGATGACCTGCTCCAGCGTGGAGACGAAGATCTTGCCGTCGCCGATCTTGCCGGTCTTGGCTGCCCCCTGTATTACCTCCAAGGCCTGTTCGACGAGGCCGTCATCCACGGCGATCTCCAGCTTGACCTTGGGCAGGAAGTCGACCACGTACTCGGCGCCGCGGTAGAGCTCTGCGTGGCCCTTTTGCCGGCCGAAGCCCTTCACCTCGGTCACGGTCATCCCCTGGATGCCGACATCGGACAGGGCGTTGCGTACGTCGTCGAGCTTGAAGGGCTTGATGATGGCAGTGATGAGCTTCATGGATCCTCCGGACTGTGCTCCGCCGCCGGCGTCGGCCAGTGCCGAGGCCGCTGGCTACCAGTGTGCAGTTTCCATGCCACGGAACGCTAGGCGCAAGGGTGCAGCGTAGGGAGCTGCGCACGCAGCTCCGCACGAATTCGGTGCACCCTGTGCACCACTATGGGGCGTTGTCGATGCCTCGCTGCCCTAGAAGAGCGCGTAACCGAATGGTGGTTCACGCAACGTGCTCTCGTTGGTGCCATCCATCGCAGCGCTACTCTGCCTAATGCCGCGCATCCCCTACCCCTGACCACGATCGGAGTTCAGCCATGAATATCGTCTCCCTCGCCCGGCCACTGCTCGCCGTGCTGATCCTCGCCCTTTGCACCTCGGCCCATGCGGTGGTGGCCGACCGGGCCGAGGGCGTGTCGCCGGTGTTGGTCGGTAGCCAGGCGCCAGCGTTCTCCCTGCGAACGGCGGAAGGCGAATCGTACGAATTCAACCCCGAGGCGCTCGAACGCCCCGTGCTCCTTGCCTTCTACAGAGGCGGCTGGTGCCCCTATTGCAACGCTCAACTGATGGGGATGCGCGCGATCGAGGACGACCTGCAGGCGCTTGGCTATGATCTGCTCTTCGCCAGCGCCGATAGTGTCAAGACCTTGGCAGCTGCCGTCGCCGAGATGGCGATCGAGGGTGAAGACGATGCGCCAGCGCCTGCCTACGCCCTACTATCTGATGCAAGCATGAAGGTTGCTGAAGATTTCGGTGTAGCTTTCCGCATGGCAGACGAGACGGTGGAGAAGTACAAGGGCTACGGCATCGACTTAGAGGCCGCTTCCGGCTACGACCACCACACCCTGCCTGTGCCCGCCGTGTTCCTGATCGACGCCGAAGGTGTCATTCGCTTCAGCTACGTGAACCCAAATTTCCGCTATCGGGTCGATCCGCGTTTGCTCCTCACGGCGGCGGAAGTGGTGCTTACGCAGAAGCCACTCGCGCCACTGCGAAACAGTCGCTAAATGAAACATTAGGCTTGGCCTAGGGGGCTAGCGCCTTGTAGAGATAGGGCAGGCTGCGATCGAGGCGGTAGTCGATGCCCGAGTGAGTGCCGTCGAACTCCTCGTAGGCGTGTTCGATCGTGGCGTCGCTCAGCTTTGCTGAGAGTTGGCGGGCGCCGAAGTGAATGTGGTACTGATCGCGCCAACCGCAGTCTATCCATAGGCCATGAAGGCTCTGCAGACCCTTTCGATAGCGGCCCACCATGTTCACCGGATCGTGCGTGAGCCACTGGCGCCAGCGGGCCTTGAGCAGCTCGCCGGTGTCTAGGTGGAAGGGCAGGCGAAAGCCATTCGGGGCGGACGGGTCCGGATCGTAGGTGGCCGCCATGCAGAGGTTCATGAGCGTGTGAATCTCGTGACCCTGTAGGCGCGGCTGCTGCCAGGCGTACTCCAAGAACCGCGCGACGCGACCGTCGTCGAAGCCCTCCGCGAGGGCCTTGCTTCGTGCGCTCGCGCGCTTGGCGCTTTCCGTCGGCTCTTTTTTGCCGCGCGCGGGGCTCTTCAGCTCCAAGGTTGCCGCTGGTGCCTGTTCTCGGTAGCGTGCCAGCAGCGTGAGCGTTTCCGGCCATCCGCTGCGGTACACGAAGTCGAAGTAGGCGTCGCCCGCGTGGCTGGCGACGGCGCCCCAGGTGCGCCAGTACTTCATGCCTTGCACGAGTGCTCCGTAGCCGCCGGAGGACTTGCCGAAGCAGCCACGATGCTTGCGATCGTCAAGCGTGCGCAGCTCCCCGTCGACAAAGGGCACGATCTCCCGATTCAAATAGTCGGCGTAGGGGCCGATCGCGCTCGAGTTGACGTACTGGTTGCCGCCGAGGCCTGTGAAACAGTCGGGGAACACCAAGATGCAGGGGCCGATCTTCTTCTCGTAGAGCAAGCGCGCCACCCGCTCGGGGATGGTCTCCTCGAAGCCGCGCCAGCTGACGTGAGCCGGGCCGGCCGAGGTGTAGGCAGCGAGGTCGTAGAGCACGGGCAGGGGGCGGGGGCGGGCGCGTCCGGTGTCACGGTCGTACTGGGGCGGGAGCCACACGTGCACCTTTCGGGTGGTGGGGTCGCCTAGGGGGTTGTCAGCGAGTAGCGTCGAGGTGTGCTCGAGCGTTAGCAGGCGGCCCTCGAGCCAGTTGGGGCGTTTCAGCAAGTGGCGCTCTCCTTCTTCGGATCGTCTTGGCGTGACCGTGTGCACAGTCGCCCGCCCGGGGTGGCGTGCTAGATTTCTTGGTGTCGCCAGTGCTTTTAGCGTTCTTCGTTCAGCCTTTCATGATAATTCAGTGTCCGGCCTGCAGCCTGCGTTACGACGTCAGCAATCGTGCTCCCGGAACGCGCGCGCGCTGCCGATGCGGGTGCACCTTCGAGATTCCCGCCGCAAACGAGCAGTCCTCCCAGGGCGTGCGTTGCGCAGGCTGTGGCGCGCAAAACAGCTCATCTGCGCGCCAGTGCGCCTACTGCGGCGCAGCACTATCGACGGTCAGCTGTCCTGCGTGCCTTACGCTCAACCCTGCCCACTACAAGCACTGCTCCGCGTGCGGGACGGACCTGCAGGCGCCTGCCCGCGCCATGGAGGATGAGCGCGAGAAGCCGCTGGAGTGTCCGCGTTGCGAGATGCCCTTAGAAGCCCGTCTGCTCGCCGATACGTTAGTCGACCAGTGCACCGACTGCGGGGGCGTGTTCTTGGATCACGACGTGCTGGGTGCGCTGCTGAACGATCGCAAGCGTCAAGCCCCTCTGCGCGAGCGCTTGCTCAAGCTGCCCAAGGCAGGCCCGGCACCGAATCCGCGCGAGGTGGTCTACCTGCGCTGCCCAGAATGCTCGACGCTGATGACTCGCCGTAACCCCGCTCACCGTTCTGGCATCATCGTGGACGTGTGCACCGCGCATGGGGTGTGGTTTGACGATCGAGAGCTGGCCATTTTGATGCAGCTGGCCAGCGCCGGAGCCGAGCTCAATGTGCTCCCAAAGCCGAACCCCCTCGCCGGAGTGTCGTCCAAGGACGCGGCGGCGAAGCGCAGCTCGCTGCCGCGTATGCCCGACAAGGCCATGGGAGCGCCGCAAGGGCCGATCGACATCGACGTCAATATCGGCGATCTCGGCGACTTGCTGCGCGTAATCGATCGACTGTTCTGAACTCACGCAGGGCGGTGGCGCGCGGTTTCGCCGGTGCCCCAATCCGCGTTATCGTCAGGCTTTAGGCCGTGAGCCCTCGCGCCTGGCGAGGTGAGACACGCAGCGCTCCGCGGCCGGCCCATCACCATTCGGAGGGTGATACGCATGATTGGCAATTCACGTGCAGCGGCGCTGGTCAGTGCCCTGGTCATAGGGCTCGCTGCCACACCCTTGTCCGCGCAGCTGGCGGATAGCGAGGAGGCGCCTGCCGCCGACCTTTCCCTGCCGTCGAGCAGCGAGCTCGCCGGTGCCCCCGCCCCTCCGACGCGACCGCAGGTGCCCTTCGCCGCGGCTGTGGAGGACGAGGTGGTGGTGTACGGGCGTCGCGATCCCCTGGGCCTTCCGGACAGCGTTCGTACGGATATCTGGCGTTCCCAGCGCCGCGAGATGCAGGCAATGATGCTGGAGCGCGAACGCATGTCGAACAAGGTCGCCCTCGAGGGCTTCGATGCGCTGCTGGGTACGAGCCTGCGCATTCTGCCTACCTACGATCCAGCGAACGAGCGACGCATTGAGTACGGCGTAAATGACAGCGCACCGGTTGGCCTAATTAATATATTCGGCGGTGGCTTCGGCAAGAAGAACAACAAGGCATCGGATAGTCAGCGAGACTACTGATGCCCCATGCCGCGCGACTGACTGGCGCGCCCGCACTGCTGCTTATACTCACGCTTGGCGTATGGCCTGCTCTGCCACATGCGGCGGCGCTACCGGATTCTACGGATGACGCCTACGCCGAGCTGATCGCGGTGCACTCGGCCACACGTGCTCTCATGAAGCCGGTGCAGGACGCTGCGGGTGTCGCCGATTGGTCGGCGGTGACGATCGCCTCCACGCTGGCTTCCCTGCGCGCGCTGCGCCAGCGCCACGCAGCGCTGGCGCAGGTGCACTGGGATCGCAGCCAGCGGGTCGACTGGCTGCTGGTGCGCAGCCTCCTCGATGGGCTCGAGTACCGCCTTCGGGTCTCGCGCCCATGGGCGCGAGACCCTGGCCACTACGTCGATCAGCTCCAACGCATCCCCTTCGTGCAGATCCCTGCGAGCGGCGAGGATCTGGAGCGACTGCGCGAAGGCCTCGAGCGCGTGCCCGCGCTGCTCTCAAGTGCGCGATCGCAGCTGGATGATCCTGCTGCGGACTACGTAACCTTGGCCCTGCACAACCTCACCAACCACGATGGCGTTGGTCACGGACAGGCCTATCGAGCGCAGCCACCGGCAGGGGTCATCGGCTGGTATGAGGACCTGCTTGCACGCGTGCGGAGCGATCAGCCGGAGCTCGTGGAGCAGGTCAGCGAGGCCCTCGACGCGGTGGTCACCTTTCGCGGTTGGCTCGAGACGAATCGACCCGATTGGCGGGCCGCGGCTGGCGTCGGGCGAGCGCAGTTTGATTGGTACGTGCGCCAGGTGAAGCTAATACCCCTGAGCACTGACGCGCTCCTAACGCTGGGCGAGCGCGAGTACGAACGCCTGGTGGCTTACCTCACCCTGGAGCGTCACCGCAATCGCCACCTGCCCGCCCTGCAGCCCGCGCAGAGCGCGGAAGAATACGAGGCACGGATCCGCGCTGCGGACGAGCAGATTCGTGCCTTTCTCGTGGAGCGTAACATCATCACGATCCCTCCCTTCGTGGGAGATCTGGCCACCAACGTGCCCTGGATGGTTCGCGCCGGGGGGCGCAACTTTTGGGAGGAAGTTCAGTTTCGCGACCCTCGACCCGACCACGTGCACGCCGTAATCCCCGGCCACCGCTTCGATTGGCTGGTGGCCGCCAATCAGCACCACCCCATTCGCACGCCGTACTGGGAGGGTGCCCGGGTGGAGGGGTGGGCCGTGTACCTGGAGGAGATGATGCTAAACGCTGGCCTGCTCGATGAGTTGCCGCGTACGCGTGAGCTGTTTCACATCTTCGGGATCAAGCGCGCCGTCCGCGTACGCGCTGACATCGAAATGCAGCAGAACCGCATGAGCGTGTCGGGGGCCACTAGCTACATGGTCGATCGCGTGCCCTTCCTTGACGAGAACGTGGCGAGGGTCGATGCGGAGATCTATCTGCGCCGTCCGCCGGGCTATGGTATGGGCTATCTCATCGGTATGACGCAGATGGAAGCGCTGCTCGCCGATCGTGCTCGCCAGCTGGGCGAGGACTTCGAGCTACAAGCCTTTCACGATGAGTTTCTGGCTGCCGGGCGCATACCCATCGCGCTCACTCGCTACGAGATGACGGGGAACGATGACGAGCTTCGCCAGCTGTTGCCGTACGAGCCGCTGCTGGCCGTTCACTGAGTCGACGATGACCAAACGGGAGATCGATCACGCCATCAGCGGCGGTCCGCTGCGCGGCGAGCGGGTAGAGCCAACCTACTCGGGGGTGCAGAGCTTCCTGCGCCGCAAGTACACGCGCGACCTCACGGGCGCCGAGCTCGCCGTGGTGGGTGTGCCCTTCGACCTTGCCACCACCAATCGCTCTGGCGCCCGCGGTGGCCCAGCGGCGGTACGTGCCGCCTCCGCGGTGATGGCCTGGGAGCGCCCCTACGGCATGGCATTCGATCCTAGAACCGAATTGGCCGTCATCGACTACGGCGACGTCTTGTTCGACTTCGGGCACCCAGAGCAGATCGAAGCGCGCATCACGGAGCAGTTCGCGCACATCATCGATGCCGACGTCGCAACCCTCGCCTTGGGTGGTGATCATTACGTCACCTACCCTATCCTTAAGGCTATGCACGCTAGGCACGGCTCCCTCGCTTTGTTGCATTTCGACGCTCATAGCGATACCTGGGAGGACGAGCCTGGTCGCGTGCACGATCACGGTACGATGTTCCGCCACGCTGCCAACGAGGGCTTGGTAGACCCAGCTCACTCGGTGCAGATCGGAATTCGCACCCATAACCCGGACACCATGGGCTTTACGATCCTCGATGCTCCTTTCGTGCACCGCGAGGGCGTCGCCGCCACGGTCGAGCGGGCCCGCGAGCGTCTTCACGGGCAGAAGGTTTACCTGAGCTTTGACATCGACTGCCTCGATCCCGCCTATGCCCCCGGTACGGGCACGCCGGTGAGCGGTGGCCTCAGCAGCGCTCAAGCGCTGGCGATCTTGAGGGCCATGATGGGTCTCGACTTCATTGGCGCCGACGTGGTCGAGGTGGCACCCGCCTACGATCATGCGCAAATGACGGCGTTGGCCGCAGCGCATATCGCCTATGAGTTCATGGGGTTGTATTCGGCCCGCCCCGGTGGCCCGGCGGCGCAATGACTCGGTTAGTCTCGTGCGGGTAGCTCGCGGTGGAGAGTGAGCACGATACGGCGACGCTGCTTGCCCAAGCGCAGGCGGCGCACCGATCGGGGCAGTTAGCGGCCGCCGAGCGGGCCTATGTGCAGCTGAGCGAGCTGCCGTCGGCCACGCCAACCCAACGCGCCGACGCTCACTACGGACTCGGCACCGTTCGCTTTCAGCGAGGTCAGCTAGGCGGTGCATTGGCTGCTCTGGACGCCGCCCTCGCCATCGATTCGCAGGTGGCTGAGTACCACTTCAACCGCGCGCTGGTGCTCGAACGTCTCGTGCGGCGTGGAGAGGCGATCGAGGCTTTCGTACACGCCGCCCGCGTGGCCGGCGGCGACGCCGCCGTGGTGCGCCCGGCAGCCGAGCGGTTGCTGCGCTTGAAGGCCTTTCGCGAGGCGTCCGCTTTGCTCGCATCGGCGCCACAGGACAGCACCCTAGACGGGCTGCGTGCGCAGGCTTTGGCCGGCGCTGGCGACTGGGTTGGGGGCTGTGCACTGGCGCGTCGTATGACCGACGCGCAGCCGCAAGACCCGGATCGCTGGCGCTGGCGCAGCCAAGCCGCCGCCGCGCTGCGTGACTACGATGATGCAGTGAGCGCCCACGAGCGCTATCTCGCCCTGCTCGCGCCGGCGCGCGGCGAAGACCACCTCGCGCACGCTGACCTGCTGCTGTCGGCGCGCCGACCGCATGACGCACGACAGGCGCTCGAGGCGGCGAAGCAACGGGGCGCTGCTGGCATCGAGTGCGACTTGCTGGAAGCGCGCATCTCACGCTTGGAGGATTCGCTGCCTGCGGCCGTAGAGAGCCTGAGAAGGGTACTGGCATCGCGCCCGGACGACGGTCGTGCCTGGCAGCTACTAGCAGAGCTGGCGCCGGCAGGCGAGGTGGCCGCCGCGGTTGCCGACCTGAGCACAATCCTCGATGGCGAGCCGTCCTTGCGCCCTGGCCACGAGGTGCTGCTGCGCTTTGCCTGTGCACGCCTGCACGAGCGCCGGGGAGCATTGGCGCTCGCCTGGCAAACCCTAGTGGCAGCGAATGATGCGCAACACGCACAGTTGCGCGCGCGTGGCGCCGCCTACGACGCCCTGGAGGAGGTGCGAATCAACGAGCACCGACTTGAGCGCTACGGTGCGCTTGGTGCCAGCGCTATATCGCAAGCGCCGGCCTCAGGGCCCACCGTGGCCTTCATTCTCGGAATGCCGCGCAGCGGCACCACCTTGATGGAGCGAATCATCGGGGGCTTGAAGGGCGTGCATACGGGCGGCGAGAACGAAGCCATGGCTTTTATCGCGGCAGGGTATGAGCACGCCTTGGCCCGTGGCGTGCTCCCGGCACCGCAGGCGATGAGCGCGGCCCACTGGGCGGCCTTGGCCGCTGACTACGATGTGCGCAGCGTGCCTCGCGATCGCTCCCAGACCCCAGTCGCACTCACGGACAAGATGCCCCACAACCTCCAGCAAGTGGGTCTCATCGCTGCCATCTTCGGCTCCCGTGCACGCGTGATCTGGATGCGTCGCCATCCAGTCGACGTGTGCCTGTCGATCTACTCCCGACGGTTTCCTGACGGTCACCGCTACGCCTGCCGGTTGGAGGATCTTGCGCACTTCTACGCGCAGAGCGAACGTCTCATGCGTGGCTGGCAAGAGGCCTATCCTGCCCTAGTACATGAGGTTCGCTACGAGACCCTGGCGGCGGATCCCGCGCCTCACGCACAGGCAGCGATCGAGCATGTCGGCCTGCCGTGGGATCCCGCCTGCCTAAACATATCTGCCCGGCGCGAAGCAGCCTTCACCTTCAGTGAGCTACAGGTGCGCGAGGCGATCAGCGCGCGCCACGTCCATCGCCATCGCGCTTGGGGGGCGCTGGTCGAGCCCTTGCGCGTCGCGCTACGCGAGGCCGGCGTCGAGTGCGAGGATTGAGCAGGGCATCGCAGGCGAGGCGGCGATCCGCGTGGGTGGCTCTCGGGGCTAGCCTCTTACCAATGTTTTCATTAGGTTCATCCGCTTCCTGTACGTGCGAATGGGAGCAGGCGCTGACTGCGCTGCGTGATGCGCGCGTGATCGTCGAGGGGAAGATCCACTCGGCGCAGCGTCGGGAGGGAGGGGTGATCGCATTCACACTGGTCGTAGAGCGAGTCCTGCGCGGGGAGGTCACAGAGTCCTTGCCGTTGACCACCTGGGCGCCCGAGGACTGCGGCCTGAGCGTGCGCTTAGCGTACGGCGATGTCTACTTCTTCAGCGATGCGGCGACACCGCTGCACGCATGCCAGTCCCTGAGGCCTATCCAAGCGCGCGAGGAGGCGCGGGCGTATGCGCTGGCGCAGGTGCTGCAGCTGGTCGCCTCACCGTCGCCGGCTGGCGATGAGGCGCTGAAGGGGCGTTTGACGCGTACGTTGCGTGGCTTGGATGCAGCGCAGCTCCACGGTTTCTTCCAGACCGTTGCCCGCATCGATCCGATCCACCAGCTTCAGTCGGATCGTAGCGATGCGTTGATCTACCGTGACTTGCGTGTGCGCCTAGCCCCCGACGGCACCTACCTTGCTCTCGAGCCAGCCGCACCGTGAGTGCGACGCCGCCTCCGATGCACTTGCTGCTGCCCCTGCTGCTGTGGGCGTGCAGCGCGCCGGCATGGAGCTGTTCGTGTGCCCCGACATCACTCGCGCGGCTCTACGCGCAAACGGACAATGTGTTTCGCGCGCGCATCACCGGGGGGGAGGTGCTGCCGCGGACTGAGCTCGGCGGCGATGCCGTGCGGATGCGCTTCGAGCTATTGGACCATTTCAAAGGCAAGCTGCCCTTCGACGCCTTGAATAGCACCGGGTTGGGGGGTGCCTGCGGCGTATCCCTGCAGGTCGGTATGGAGTACTTGGTCTTCGTCGCCAACGATGGTCGCGTGAGCACGTGCTCCGGAACGCAAGCTATCGGCGGCGAAGGCGGGCGCTTCGGACGGGCGAGCTTGGCGCTGCTGGAGCGTCACCGGCGCGGGGAACTCACCCAGCTCGTAGACCCGTGGGTGTTCTCAACCTACGCCGATCGCTGCCTATTGCGAACGCAGGTGGATTTTGCCTACCGTTCCTCACCAGCAACCTTAGAAGTGGGCTTTCAGGGTCCGGAGTCGATGTCGCGGGCACGCCTAACGCTCTCCCTTCCAGGTCAGCGACTGGATCCGGCGGCGGCCCCACTCACGCTGCAAGTGGGAAGCGCTCGATGGCAGGTGCCCTGGTCCGGGTCCGTTTCGAGGGGCGCGGGCAGCTTCGCCCTCGAGGGCGAGCGCGTGCTGTCGTTCATGTCGTCCCTGCTTGAGACAACAACAGTCCGTCTGCACTTTGCAGATCCGGAACGTGGTGTGGTTGCTCGCGAGCTGTGGACGGGGCATGCGCGCGAGCCACTGGAGAGGTTCCGCGCCTGCGTACTCGCCGCACGTCGAGGTGGAGCGCGGGCGGGCGATTGACTATCCGCGGACGTGCGCGGCGGGGCGGATTGCGTCAACGGGGCTTAGCCTGAATGCAGTGTCCACGATGGAGCGCTTGCGCGGTGCCGCGTCCGCGTGATGGCAACCCTAGTGCGCCTGCACCGCTTCCAGCCGGCGCAGGGCGTGCTCGAACTGCACCTGTGCCTTGTCGAGGTAGGTCGACACCTCATCCAAATAGCCGTCCGCAGAGGCTGACCACACGCGGTTGATGTAGCGCTCGCCTGCGGCGAACTCGCTCACGATGTCGGCGTAGGCCTGCAGGCCGTAGAGCTGCGCAAGCGTGTCACGAGCGTCCGCAAAGCGCATGAGATCGCCGCGAAATAGACGATCTATCTCGAAGCGCATCTCGAACGGCGGTACCGTATCGCCAGCGCCGCGCAGCTCCGTGAGATTTTTCACGATGTTCGAGAGCGCTTGTTCGAGGTCCTCGCGGTCGGTCGTAAGTCGCGTCGAGTTGCGCGCCGCGCTCGCCTGCGCCTGCTTGATCTGCTGTACACCGATGGCAGCGATGACCACCGCCGGTACAAACCAGCGCCAGTTGGTGCTGTCGGGATCGAGCGCTGCCACGAAAGTGCCGGCGAGGAATCCGATGATCAGCAGTGCGTATCCGCGTCCACTCATGGCTCACACCCTCGCTTGGTTAGCTGCCGAGCACGGCTTGCACGGCGAAGCCAACGCCCACCAGAGCCTCGCCCACGATGAGTCCCGCGGCGATCGGAATGCCGACCGATTCGCTCCATTCGGCGCCCATCTGGCGATCGGCCACGATGCGCGTCAGCGTGCCCAGGGAGTAGGTGAGCACGATGTTGAAGGGCAGGTAGAAGCCCAGGCCAACGGTGACGCCGAGCCCGCCCTGCACCGCCGAGAGCAGGGCGCCGAGAAAGGCGCCGGCGACATACTTCGCCACCGGCACGTCACCGCCGAGGATGCCCTCGATGGTGGCCGCCAAGGCTTGGCCCTGCGGCGCCGGCAGTTCTGGGCTGCCCAGGCCGTAGGCCTCGTGCAACACGAACACCAACATGATCACGACCAGCGGGCCGAGCCAAGCGCCCAAGAACTGTCCGAGCTGTTGTTTGCGCGGCGTCGCGCCCACGAGGTAGCCAGTCTTGAGGTCCAGCATCAGGTCCGTGGCCTGAGACATGGCCACGCAGGTGGCCGCGCCCACCACCACGGCAGCGACGATGCGATCCACTGACGACTCGAGGCCGGAGGTGACCAGGATGAGCAGGGTGATGCCGATCAGCGTCATGCCCGAGAGCGGCGACCAGTTAGTGCGTCCGATCGCCTCGGAGAGGATGATGCCGGACATCCAGATCCAGAGGGTGCCGAGGACGGCCATAGCAAGGCCGCGCAGGAGCCCCACCGACTCCACCGACAGGACGGCGATCACGCACAGCACCACGGCCGCGCCCGCAATGGCGAAGTACAGCAGCTTGATCGGCATCTCGTCGCGAGAGATTGCCGCTTCGAGCTTGGCCGCGCTCTGCATCGAGCGAATGGCGCTGATGATCAGGGGTAGGGCGAGGACGACGCCGGTCATGGCGCCGCCGATCAACATGCCGATGCCGATCGGGCGGAACAGCAGACCCCGGAGCTGCTCCGGATCGCGGATGATCTCGCCCGCCTCCGTGGTCGGCAACATGCCGGTGGCGGCGAGCAAGGGCGCGATCAGGAAGTACACGACGAAGCCGCCGATGATGAAGGCCACGCCGCCGCGGCCGGCAATAAAGGCGACACCTACGGTGAGCAGCGAGAGGTACCAGGTGATGTTGGTGTACTCGGGCAGGCCGAGCATGGCGCCCATGCCCCAGTTACTCACGCCGTTGGCCTGGCTGAAGTAGTGCACCAGGCCGCTCACGAGCGCGGCCCCGATCAGCAGCTGCGCCTTGCGAACCCCCGCGCCCGGTGACTTCAGGATCGTGGCTACGGCGACACCGCCAGGGTAGGTGAGGCGTTCGAAATCGATCATCTGCTTGCGCAGAGGGATGATGAAGGCGATGCCGAGGAAGGCGCCGGCGATGCAGCCGAAGGTGAGCAGCACCGGGTTGAACTCGTTTCCGTAACCTAAGATGAAGATCGCAGGCACGGAGAACATCATCCCGGAGGAAGCGCCGTTCACGGCGGACGCGACGGTTTGCGCCACGTTGTTCTCGACGATCGAGCGGCGCCGCAGCATGCCGCGCAGGATGCCGAAGCCGAGGATGGCGGCGAGCTCCGAGCCCTCGATGGAGAAGCCGAGCTTGAGCGAGGCGTAGCCGATGGAGACGGCGATGATGGCGCCTAAGAACCAGCCGACGATAACGGCATGCCAGGAAAGCTCCGGGTAGGGCCCACTACGCAGGCGATCGTCCATGAGGGGACTCGCCGCTGACACAGTCTCGGCCACGCGCTGCTCTCCTTCGCTTTGCAGTCGTCCTGAACAGTTCGCCTGCGGGCGTGGCGGCAGGCGTAGATGGTGGCTGATGGAACCACAACCGCTCGGGTCTGTCATCCATCGACGGCGGCTAGCCCTACGCGGTGGCGCCGTCGGCGCGGGCTTATGGCAGACTAGGGTACGTGGCGCGCAAACTTCATACCGCAGACAACCTGATGACCATCGTCCACCTCAAGAACATCCTCGAGGGCGAAGGCATCCGCTGCACCATCCGCAACCAGTTCCTGTCCGGCGCCCTGGGCGAAATTCCGGCTTTCGAGTGCTGGCCTCAGCTGTGGGTCACCCAGCCCTCAGACTGGTTGCGCGCGAGGGGCTTGCTGAGCGAGTTCCTCGCCCAGCCGGACGGTGAAGAGGCGTCGTGGCAGTGCGCCCAGTGCGGTGAGCATATCGACGGCCAGTTCGCTGAGTGCTGGCAGTGCGGCGCGGCTTGTCCCAGCGAGCCCTTGGAAACGGCTTTGCGCCCCGCCCGCTGAGTTCGCTGGCAGACGATCCTCAAGGGTTCAATGCGGCATATGTCCGGCCAGCCGTAGCCGGCGGTCCCGTGCGCTGAGCGCATTTGCTGACGGGAAGCTCGCGCTGGCGACGCGCGTGGCCGGGTCACGGCACGCTTAGGTATTGCCTACGGGGGGTAAATTAGGCGCGGATCGCGCGGGTGATCCGCGCCTCATGGTATCGAAGCTACTCGCCGGAGGTGCTGACTAGCCTGCGGCCACCTCCACCAAGTTATCGGAGAAGGTAGGTGCGTGGCCCATGTTGACAAACTCGGCCGAGCTAATCGAGTTTACGGTCCCTGGCCGGTTGAGCTGGCGCCAGTAGCCGAGTGTGGCGACCACCACCCCCGCGTTCACATCGTCGCTGACCTTCGCCACGCCCTCGAACGCGCCGCGATCGTTGAACACTCGCACCGTGGCGCCATCCGCGATGCCACGTTGGGTGGCGTCGGTGGGGTTGATGATCACGAACTGCTCGCCCTGGCCCTTGATCTTCCACTCGAGGTTGGCGTAGCACGAGTTCAGGAACCCGTGGCTCTTCGGCGAGACGATGTTCAAAGGGTACTTGGCCGCCAGTTCGGGATTGGTGGCCGGGCTCTCGCGCGGCGGCACGTAGTCGGGCAGGGGATCGATCTCGGTGCCCGGCTGCTTGTGGTCGTACATCTGGCGGAAGGGGCCAGCGACGAAGTCACCGCCAGCCGCGCCTGAGGCCTTGAGCTCCGCCTTGCCCGAGGGCGTGGGGAAGTTGCCCTGCGCGTGGGGGGCGCGATCGTCGCGGCCGCCGATGCTCAGGTGGGCGAAGCCCTGCTCGCGTAGCAGATCGAGCGTGATGCCCTCGCAGGCCGGCGAGTCCCAATCGATGTAGTGCTCCAGGCATTCGCTGTCGGACCACTTGAAGTTCTCTTCCTCGTAGCCCATGCGCGCCGCCAGGCGTCTGAAGATCTCCTGGTTGGGAATGGCCTCCCCCGGCGGCTCGGTGCACTTCGCGTTGTAGGTGAGGTAGTTGTGGCCCCAGGAGAGGATGATGTCCTCCATCTCGGCGCCCATCGCGGCGGGCAAGAGGATGTCCGCGTAGGCCGCCGTGTCCGAGATGAAGTGCTCGGCGGACACCACGAACATGTCATCGCGCTTCAATCCCTCGATGATCTTGTTCGTCTCCGGCGCCTGGGTGACCGGGTTGGCGTTCCAGCACATAAAGGATTTGATCGGTGGGTTCAGGGGCATCTCGCCCACCAGGGCGCGGCCTAGCTGCAGGGCGTTGACCACGCGGGTGCCCTCGGGGATCAGATCCGGTCGGCAGATCACGTCGAAGGCGTAGGGATGCTCCCAGACGGGCATCTGGTAGATGCCGCCGCCCACCTTGCGCCAGGCGCCGGTGATCGCCGCCAGGCAGCAAACGGCGCGGATGGTCTGGCCGCCGCCGGCGTGACGCTCCAGGGCGACGCCGATGCGAATGGCGGAAGGTTGAGTCTTCGCATACTCGCGGGCGAGTTGGCGGATCGTGTCGGCGTCGATACCGGTGATCTCCGCTGCCCACTCCGGCGTGCGAGTGCGGGCGCGTTCGGCCAGCTCGTCGAAGCCTTCGGTGTAGTTGGCCACGTAGTCCTCATCGATCAGATCTTCTTCGATGATGACGTTGAGCATGGCCATGGCCAGGGCGCCGTCCGTGCCCGGCTTCGGCGCGATGTGCCAATCGGCTTCCTTCGCTGTGCGCGAGCGATAGGCGTCGATCACCACCACCTTGGAGCCGGCCTTCTGCGCATCTTTCACCACGTGCCAGTGATGCAGGTTGGTGCTGACGGAGTTGCAGGCCCAGATCACGATGAATTTCGAGTGGATGAAGCTCTCCGGGTCCATGCCCCCGCTTGGGCCGTGGGTGAGGAGCCAGGCAGTGGCGGAGCCCTCGCCGCAGAAGGTGCGCTCGCACACGGTGGCGCCCATGCGGTTGAAGAAGGCGTCGGCGCCGTTCAGGCCGTGCACGAGGCCCTGATGGCCGAGATAGCTGTAGGGCAGGATCGCCTCGGGACCGTGTTCCACGATGATCGCCTTCCAGCGCTCGGTGATCTCATCGAGGGCGGCATCCCAGGTGATGCGCTCGAACTGGCCCTCGCCCTTGGCACCCACGCGGCGCATCGGATAGAGCACGCGATCGGGATGGTAGTGGCGCTTCTCGTAATCCTTGAGCTTCACGCAGAGCCCGCCGCGCGTGAGCGGATGCTCTGGGTTACCGCGTACGCCCGTGAGCTTGCCGTCTTCCACCTCGAACAGCATGGAACAGGTGTCCGGGCAATCGTGCGGACAACCCCCGAAATGCGTCTCTTTCTTAACTGCTAACACGTTCGACCCCCATCGATTGTGTTGACGATGCAACTCACCGTACAGGAGTTTCAGGAAGGGGGGAACGCGCCTAGCTGCTGTGCCGCGTTGGTCGGCTGATCGTGCCCGATACTGCCTGAGCCACGCCCAGGGTGAACGGTCGGGGACAGACACTCAGCAGCGTTAGGGGGAATTCCTAGCGGAACAGCAGCACCGGTACGCGACACAGGCGCATCATCGTGGTGGTGGTCGAGCCGATGATCAGCGTGCGAATGTGGGAGTGGCCGTAAGCCCCCATCACCAGCAGGTTGGCCCCGCCCTCCTCGACGGCGCTCGCGATCGCCTGCTCAGGCTGACCGCTGCGGATGGCCGTGGTGACTTCGCGCCCCGCCGCCTGCAGGCGGCTCACGGTGGACTGCAGGCGCTCGCGCATCGCCTCGTTGGGTTCGCCCACGTGTAGCAGCTCGCACGCCACGCCCTCGAAGATCGGGCTGTGCTCGATGTAGGCGATCGCCTTCATTACGCTCTCGCCGCCGTCGAACGCCACCACCGCGCGGTCCATCGGCGTGAACGCCCGCGCCGCGACCATCACCGGCTTGTGGCATGAACGCACGATACGCTCGAGATTGGAGCCGAGGTGGGTGGACGCGAAGTCCGCATCCTCGCCGCGCTTGCCGATGAGCACCATGTCGGCTGTGGTCTCGTCGTCGCTGACCGTCTCCACGATGTCCCCGAAGCGCAGGCGCGTGGTGATCTCGTCGACGCCAGCGTCGCTCAGGATCTGACGTGCGTCGTCGAGGATGGCGCGGCCGCGCTTCTGTTGCAGCTTGGCCATCTCGCCGTCGAGTTCGATAAGCTCGTTCAGCAGGCTGGACTTGGCGCCGAGGCTGATGTTGCCGCTCAGGTTTCCTCGGCTACCCTCGCTGCGCCGTCGCGCTAGCACGTGCAATAGGTCGACGGCGTAGCCTGTGCGCTGGGCGATCCAGACCGCGTGTTCGCAGACGCTGCGCGAGTAGATCGAGCCGTCCACCAGGGCGAGTAGCTTTGACATGGGTGAGGCTCTCCTAGGTATCCATCAGCGCGTCTATGCCGCCCGGCTTGTCGTGCAGTGCGAGCTTGTCCACGATCGTCTCCGAGGCCGCGTTCAGCCCCACCAGCTCCACCTCGGCGCCTTCGCGACGAAACTTCATCACGATCAGATCGAGGGCGGCGACGCTCGACACGTCCCAGATATGCGCGCGGCTCACATCGATCACCACCTTCTCCAACGCCTCGCGCAGATCGAACGCTCGCGTAAAAGCCTCGGAGGACGCGAAGAATAGCTGGCCCTCCACCTGGTATACGCGCTTTGTGCCGTCTGCCGAGAGCGTCGAAGTGACGCGGAAAATCTGCGCGATCTTGCCGGCGAAAAAGATCCCGGAGAGCAGCACACCCAGAAGCACGCCGATGGCAAGGTTGTGGGTGAGCACCACCCCCGCCACCGTGGCGACCATCACCGTGGACGCGCTGCGCGGATGGCTGCGCAAGTTTCGCAGGGATGACCAGCTAAAGGTGCCGACGGACACCATGATCATGATCGCCACCAACGCGGCCATGGGAATGCGTGCCACCCATTCACCCAGTACCACGATCATGAACAGCAGGAACACACCTGCGCAGAAGGTCGAGAGGCGCCCCCTACCGCCAGACTTCACGTTGATCACCGACTGGCCGATCATCGCGCACCCCGCCATGCCGCCGATAAAGCCCGTAGCCGTGTTCGCGAGGCCTTGGCCTATGCACTCCTGGTTGCGATCGCTGCGCGTGTCCGTGAGGTCGTCGACGATGGTGGCGGTCATTAAGGATTCGAGCAGGCCGACGGCGGCGACCGATGCAGAGTAGGGCAGGATGATCTGGAGCGTCTCGAGCGTGAACGGGATATCGGGGATCAGAAACACCGGTAGGGTGGAGGGCAGTTCCCCCATGTCGCCTACAGTGCGTAGATCGAGTCCCAGGCCGATGGTGATGGCCGTCAGCACCAGGATGCACACGAGCGGGGACGGCACTGCGCGCGTGAGCCGCGGGAATAGGTAGATGATCGCGAGACCCACGGCCACCATGAGGTAGGTGAGCGGCGGCACACCGATCAGTTCCGGTAGCTGCGCCATGAAGATGAGGATGGCGAGGGCGTTGACGAAGCCCGTGATCACCGAGCGCGAGACGAAGCGCATGAGCGTGCCCACCTTGAGCAGTCCGGCGCCGATCTGGATAAGGCCTGCGAGGACCGTCGCGGCGAGCAGGTACTGCAGGCCGTGCGCCTTCACCAAGGTCACCATCAGCACAGCCGTCGCCGCGGTGGCTGCTGAGATCATCCCCGGGCGCCCGCCGGTGATGGCGACGATGACGGCGATGGAGAAGCTGGCGTAGAGGCCGATCTTCGGGTCGACGCCCGCGATGATGGAAAAGGCGATGGCCTCAGGGATCAGGGCGAGGGCGACGACGAGGCCTGCGAGCACATCGGCGCGCACGTTGCCGAACCACTGATCGCGATAGCGGTAAGGGGAGATCATTGGTGTGCCAGGTGGGGAGGGCGGCGTAGTGTGCCACAGGTCACGCGGCGCCAAGTGTCGACCAGGGCGTGGGTGCCATGCCCGTGCCCCTGCTGAGGCCCTTGCAAGGTAGCGCAGGAGGCGGACCCTTGGCTCCAGCGTGTGTGTGGAAAGCTCCGGTGCGGGCTGGGACGTGCCCCGGCCCGCAACGAGCGGCAGGTGCGGCAGCGAGACTACCTTGCGAGAAATGGCAGGAGCTTCGGAATGACGATTTCGTGAGCGTCCTCTTGAATGTAGTGACCGGCATCTTTGACGCGATGCACTTGCGCGTCAGGGAAGTCGCGCAGCCAATAGTCATCCAGCATGTCCGGCGTAAAGGCCACATCCTTCATCGGCCAGGCGATGAACACCGGCTTATGCCTGAACGCGCGCACCAATTGCCCGTGGATGTCGTCGAGATAGTCGCTCACCCGCCCCTTGGGGCCGCTCGGTATCTCCCGCGGAAAGACGAGCATCGATGTGCGCGAGGACCAGTCCGGATGGGGCGCTAGGTAGGCTGCCTTGTCCTGTGGGCTCAGGCGCTGTGGCTGCGCCAAGCCTGCGTTGAAGAGAAACACTTTCACGAAAGCGTTCATGCCCTTGACCATGAACTCGCCCACCCCAGGCGTGCGGAACAGGGTGAGCGGCAGGGGGAGCGAAGCGCGCATGCGCGGGCGGTGGCAGAAGGTGTTGAGGATGGCGAGGCTGCGCACGCGTTCAGGATGACGCGCGGCCCAGGTCAGACCGATCGGACCCCCCCAATCCTGCACCACGACCGTAGCATCGCGCAGATCCAGTTCCTCGATCAGCGCCTCGGCACGCGTGCCGTGTTCCGGGATCTCGTACAGCGACGGGTGATCGGGCTTGTCCGAACGCCCGAAGCCGAGGTGGTCGAAGGCGATGGCGCGGTAGCCCTGCGCGACCAGCGCCTCGATGAAGCGCCGATACAGGTAGCTCCAGGTGGGGTTGCCGTGCACCAAGACGACGGGGCGACCATCGCGCGGACCTTCATCGATGTAATGCATGCGCCCATCACCGCTCTCGAACCATTTTGGCGCGTATGGCCAGCTGCCGCCGAAGGTCCAGTCTTGCTGTTGCGATTGCCGGGCGTCATCGCGCGTGCGCAGATGAGATGGAGTCGCCGGCGAGGTCGGTGTCCGCATGTTCTTGACCACCACCAGGCGATTCACGAGGATGCTCCGGGTACGGTGGGCACGACGATCAATGAGGAGTTAGCGGAATTCGTAAGTTCCTGACGCCGATTGATCAGTGGCTGGTAAGCAGGGTCTTCGTACCACGCTTTCTGAGCGGCAGCGGAGGGGAACTTGAGCACCACCGTGAGGTTTCCCTGGTACTCGCCCTCGAGCACTTGCACCTGCGCTGAGGCGGCCACCACGCTCACCCCGTGCTTCTCATTCAACGGTTGCAGGGGTGCCGCGTAGTCCCGCATCAGGGCGTCGCGATCCGTCACCTCGAGTTGGGCGATCAAATACACTTCGTCGTCGTTCGTCATATCACTCTCCAATTTTCACCGTTCAGTGAAGAATAGACCAAAAAAAATCAGCCGAGTTTGGCGAGCGCTTCGACGGTGATGTCGCGAAGGACCGCCTTGGATGCGCCGGCGCGGCCCAGTACGCACACGCTCACGTGAATGCCCAGAAAAAACCTCGCCAGTGTGCGCTTGTTGGTTTGTTCGGACAGTTCCCGCCGTTCGATCGCGCGGCCGATTGCCTGGCGGTAAGCGCCATCGACGCGGCGGAAGAACGTGTCGATCTGCTCGCCCACCTGCGGGTCGCCCGCGATGGGTTCGCGCGAGGTGTTGCACATCAGGCAGCCCAAGCGCCCTTGGGGGGTATCTGCGCCGTTGACCATTCCCAGGAGCGTCTCCCGAATCACCTCGACCCCCCGCTCGGATTGCTCGAGGGGCTGGAGGATGGGGCCGACCACCTCGGTCTTGAAGTCCTGGATGGCTTGCAGGAGCTGGCTTCGCTTGTCACCGAAGTCGTTGTAGAGCTGGCGCCGGTTGAGGCCTGACCCCGCCTCCAGGTCAGCCAGCGATGCCTCGGCATAGCCCTTGGCGAGGAACGTAGCCAAAAGGCCTGCGCGCGCTCTTGCCTCATCGTACTGTTTGGGTCGTGCCATGGTGGCTACACGATATTCACTGATCAGTGAATATGCAACCGCCCCCACGAGGCCTGCCAGTGTCCTGTCCCGTAAGTTCGTCGAAGAAGTCGCACGGGGCTTTTTGTCCCTAGGCGCGGCGGGAGGACGAGCGTGGCAGGCCCCACGGGAGGAGAAGCAACGTGCCTAGGGGCAAAAAGTAGCCGCGAATTCTTCAACGAACTTGCGGGACAGGACACTAGTACCCGGGGGCCTCTCGCTCGCTCGGGTCCATCGATTGGTGCAAGACACGGAGCAAGCGCAGCAGCTCTTCGAGCGCATCATTGCCAAGACTGCTGGCGTAGTGCTCTAGGGCAGGCGCGACTCTGGCGATGGCCCCATCGCGAGCCTTGCGTCCCTCGGCCGTGAGGAACACCAACTTGCTGCGTTTGTCGCTCGGGTTGTCCAGCACATTAATGAGCCCCTTCTCGGTCAGTCGGGCGAGGCTGTTGGTCATCGTCGCCCGCGACACACGCATCTTGTCGGCAAGTTGCTGGGGCGTCTGCGCATCGCCGTATCGATGGAGCCGGTTGAGCACGGCGAAGTGCGCCATGTGCAGCGTGTGATCTTGCTCCTTGTTGAACTCGCTGGTACTGAGGTGATGGAGCATGTGCACCTCCGTGAGCACGGCAAACACCAGCTCTGGGTCGGTCGAGTTCGCCTTCGAGGTACTCATTGATTCGATATCTTACGGAAATTCTTCGTGAAATTGTTGGTTCAAACGAAATGCCACCAATAACTAGTTCGAAATAAAACTACTTGTAGTTTGATATCGAACTTTAGTGGATCGATCAACTGGACGACGACCGAACCCACTCTTCGCTCAGAGGTATTTCCGACCATGTCTGCATCCCGACCCGCCCTTCCTCTCGCCACCGCCGCCATCGCCTTGCTCGGCCCGCTTGCAGTGACCGCCCAGGTCCCTGAGGAGCAAGGGCCCCGGTACGATGACTTCCTTGCCCTTGGCGCCGTCAGCGTGCCCGACTACGAGGGGGCCGCCGACCAACAGCTCGTGCCGTTGCTCTTCG
The DNA here is from genome assembly GCA_039193195.1 of Pseudomonadota bacterium. Taxonomy (NCBI): domain Bacteria; kingdom Pseudomonadati; phylum Pseudomonadota; species Pseudomonadota bacterium. The sequence continues at coordinate 136,451 of JBCCWS010000008.1, read as the reverse complement.
GCCAGATTCGATTCGCCGGCAATCGCCATCTCGCCGTGCAGGGCACGGGCTTGCGCCTGAACGTGCTGGACAGCCGCCAGTGGGCTGCCGGTCCCGCCTTGAACTTCGGCTTCGGTCGTGACGACGGCGTGGCCAACGAGGCGATCGCGCGCTTGCGGGAGGTGGATACCGCGATCGAGGCGGGGGCGTTTATCGACCGGACTTGGAGCCAAGTAGGCCACCCAACGGCCACCTTGAGCGTGGGTGTCGCCTTCGGGCAGGATCTCGCCAATGCCCACGAGGGGTGGCACAAGCGCAGCTAGGGGCGGGTTACGGACGTAACATCGGCGAACGCTTGCGCCTGAACACCAACGTAGGCCTTACCGTGGTTGACGATCAGTTCGCTGATACCTATTTCAGCGTCTCGCAGGATGATGCGTTCGCGAGCGGCCTGGCGCGGTTCGCCGCCGACGGCGGCATCAAGGACTACGGCGCGAACCTCACGGCGACCTACCGACTGAGTGAACGTTGGTCTGCAGTGGGCTTCGCTTCCTATCGCCGTCTCGTGGGCGATGCGGTGGAAAGCCCCATCGTCGACCGAGAAGGTGATCCGAATCAGGTGATCTTCGCCCTTGGGGTCGGGTACGCGTTCTAGCGTCCTACCGATCGACTGCGAAGGATGTGGCGGTGGCTGTAGGCCACTGCCAGTCGTTATGCGGATTGTGTTCGTGCCGCTGGAGAAGCACTGGACGACAGGCTTTCTGCCGACATCACGACCCGATCTCGGCCGGCAGCTTTCGCCGCGTAGAGCGCCCTATCGGCGGCGCCCATCAGTCCGTCCGGGTCGTTCACGGGGCTTGGTCGCGCCGCGGCGACTCCGATGCTGACGGTTACGTACTGCTGGGTCTGCGAGCAAGGGTGAGGGAGTTGCAAGGTGGCGACGGCGTGGCGCACGCGCTCGGCGTATGCCTTGGCATCGTCCGCAGAGGCGTCGCGTAGCAGGAAGAGAAACTCCTCTCCGCCGAGCCGGCACGCGAGCGCGTCGCTGCCGTGCGTGAGTCCTTCGAAGAGCTCGGCTAGGCGGCGTAGGCACTCATCCCCCGCCTGATGGCCGAGGGCATCGTTGTACTGCTTGAAGAAGTCGATGTCGCAGAGGAGCACGGCGGCCTGGTGGTTGCCACGGCTCGTCCACACCTCTTCGAAGGCCTCTGCCAGGGCTCGCCGGTTGGCGAGCCCGGTGAGGGGGTCACGATCCACGAGCTTCCCCAACTCGCCGACGAGACGGGAGTCTTCCAGCTGTGATCGCTCGGCGGCCACCAGCGCCGCGTGCACCCCGCGGCTGCTCTTCAGTAGCGTTGCGAAATAGGCATACCAGAGCATTAGGTAGCACCATTCATCGAAGCTGGACGGCCTGATGGCGAAGGGTATCGACAGCATGAATGGTAGCGCGAAGGAGAGAAATCCCAGGCGCGACCCCGCGAGCGAGGCGACGGCAGCCCCGACCAGGCCCGCCACGGAGAGGTTGGCGAAGTGGTTTCCAGCCAGTCCCAACTGCGTGGTGGTGGCGATCGTCAGGAAGCACCAGCCGATGGCGGCGACGAAGGTGCAGGTGGCGTAGAGCCGCTCCCAGGCTTGGGTGGAGAGGCGATGGCGAGCGCGGCGGCGGGCGAGGAAGAGCGAGTATCGAAAGCCCAGCCCCGCGCCGATCAGGGCTAGCCAGATGGCGAGCGTGGTGGCGGGTAAGCGTGACTCGTAATAGGCAAGGTCGATCGCTGCCAGCACCACTGAGCCGACGATCGCGGGCACGCTTTGCGAATACAGGACGGCGACCAGTCGCTCGTGAAGCTGGCCATCAATGGGGGCGGCATCTTTTGTGTAGTCGGGCATGGCTGGTCTTTCGCCGTAACCCGAGCAGTGTCTATGCGGTGGCGCCTTCGTTCCGGAACACTGGCACAGTTTTGGGTACGGGCGACCGTGCCCGAGCTGGGGTCGCGGGGCGATGCGAGACGGGGATCGCGTGCTGGAGAGAACGAGACCTCAGCCCGACCGAGCAGAAAGCAGGCGTGTTGCCGAGCCTTGCGGACGAGCGAAAACTCAGTTGTCCGCGTCGTCCGTATCCACCTGGCCGGTGATACGGCGCCGCACGTGAGACCAAGACAACCCCGTGGCAAGCAGCGCCGCCAGCGACAGCTCGGCGGTCCAGATCATCTGACCGCGCCCCGACGGCATCACGAAACCGCGATCGACCAACAGCCAGACGAAGGTGCCGAAGAAGCCGGCCGTGAGCAGCACGCCCAGGGGGCCCAAGGAACGCCAAGTGGCGCGGAAGAAGATCACCCAACCGATCAGCAGCACCACCAGAACGAACCAGTGCTCAGGGCCTGTCGTGCCGGCTGAGAGGTTCGCGCGCAGCCACTCGATGTAGTTGTAGGGCGTGGGGTTGTAGGTCGCGACCACGAGGCCGAAGGCGGCGACGAACCGGAGCAGAACGCCTTGCAGCGTGAATGAGTTTGCCATGGAGAGCTCTTCCGTTGAGTGGGCTGGCCGGGTCAGGCGGTCGCCGACGCTGGCGCGATGATGGCGGGCCCCGGCACGGGGGGTCAAGCACTCTCGGTGCCCACGCCCCGCGTGCGTTGCAGCAGGTGTGGCTTAGCCGGCTAGGCGGCCTCGCAGGCGAGTGAATTCCTCGGCAAAGCGCGTCGTGATCGTCTGCGGGTCGGGCACGAGGCCCGCGTCGGTGATCACGCCCAGGCGCACCTCGCCCGCATAGCTCATGATCGATACGCCCATCCCGAGGCGACCAGACTGCGGCACCCAGAAGGTCATGTCCTTCACTGCTCGCCCGGCGAAGTGCAAAGGCTCCGGTGGGCCCTTCACGTTGGTCATCACCAGCGTGGCTTTGCTGCCGAACAGGTTGACGATCTGCGTCTCCATCACGTCCGGTGCCATACCGAACACATTCAATAAGCTGAAGAAAACGTATGGTTCCGGCGATGCCTTGAGCTTGTCCATCCCGTGCTTGATGGCGTAGAGGCGCTGCAGCGGATTATCGATGCCGATGGGAAGCTCGAGGAACACGACGCCGAACTCGTTACCCAGCTTGGTGCTCGGCTGGCGCCGCAGGTCGACGGGCACCACTGCACGAATGCTCACTTGCGCCACATCGACGCCCCTTTCCTCGGCCAGGTAATGACCGAGGGCGCCCGCCATGGCGCTCAGGAGTACATCGTTGACCTTGGTGCCCGTCGCCGCGCCGATGTCCTTGACGGCTTGCAGCGCGACGGGAGCGGACATCGCGACGTGCTTGCGCTTGCCGAGTTGTCCCTTGAAGGGCGTGTCGTGATCCGGCGCCATCGCCAGGGCATTGCCTAGCACAGCGGCGCCCTGGCCCAGGGTTTGCCCGAGCTCGAAGGCTCTGGTGGGCCTTCGCAGGCTCTCGCGAAGTTCTCGCGAGAGAATGTTCGATACCTGGCCGCCCATCTTCAATGCCTGTCGGGCGGGCTCTAACAATCGGTGCCCTGGGAAGGCGGAGTGCTTGCGTTGCGCGAGGTCGGGCCGATCATTCGAGGGTGACGCGTCGGACGACGGATCCATCAGGTCGTACATCACCCGCACCATCGCCGAGCCGTCGGCGATGGCGTGATGAAAGCGCATCACCGCGAGGCTGTCGCCGCGGAAGTCCTCGATGAGATGCACCTCCCAGAGCGGACGATCGAAGTCGAGGCCGGTGCTTGCCAGCTCGCCGATGAGGCGCATCAGCTCGTCGTGGTCTTGGCGGTCATCGAGAGCGATCGCATGCACGTGAGCGTCTACGGCAAGGCTCGGATCGGTGCGCCAGTGGGGCCGTTGAAGTGGGGTGGGGCCGTGTACCACGCGTTGGCGGAAGCGCTCGTAGCGCAGCAGGCGTTCGCTGAAGGTGCGCTTGAAGGTGGGGAGGTCGATCTTGCCGGTGAAGGTGAGCACGCCCGTCACCATCATCAGGTTGCTCGGATCCTCCATGTGCAACCAGGCCGTGTCGATCGGTGTCAGCGTCTCACGCATCTTGCCTGTCCTAGCGAGAGGATGGAGGCGGATCAGCCGTAGCTTGGGCCAGAGGGGCGGTAGCCGGCCTCGCAGGTCGTGAGGGTGGTCGGGGACTGCTGACGTCCGGCTAGGCGCCAGGGCTGGCCCGCCTCGCCTAGCGGATGCCCGCCGCGCGGCGGGCCGCAAAGGGGGATCGGCAGTCGCCTACTGTACGCAGTCGCAGCCCGTGCCAGTGTCCGGATCCACCGGCAGCGTCGTGCCGTTGGTCACTGCGAAGGTCACCGCCTGGGTCTGCAGCTCGACCGTGACCAGAGGATTCGGCCCTTGAATCACCTCGCCCGTATCGAGGTCGGTGATGAGGCTGTTCGGGTCGAGGTAGGACACGTGGCCGCCGTCGGTCATCCGCACGATGCCGCGCACGCCTGCCGCATCCACAGCCGTCATCGACACATCCAGTAATCCAGCCACCTCAGCGAAGCGATCGGTGGAGTTATCCGGCACCGTGTTGTCGTTGAGGATCTCGATCACGTGCAGGGGATGGAGCTCGGCGGCGGCGATGGCGCCGTTCAGGGCATCGACCACGTCGAGGCCGTGCTGCCAGTCGCGCACGTAGTAGTCGAAGCTCACGGTGCCTTCGATGATGCCGGAGGCGGCGAGGCCCGCCACCAGGCCGCGGCCGAAGAAGCTGTCATCGTCGGTCAGGAACAGGGTGAAGTTACCGCCGGGGCTGCTCAGCGTGGAGGTGGTGATCTCGTCGTTGACGGCAAGCAGAGTGGCGCTCTCGATCGCCCCGAGGGAGACGGACGTGTGATGAATCCTCGAGGTGTCCAGATCGGGCTGCTCGTCCCCATCCAGGTCGATCGTCGGCAGCGTGCGGATCAGGGTGGTGAAGTCGGCGGTGGTCTGTCGCACGTAGTCGCGGGCCGTGAGCGGATCCGTCAAGCTGATCGTGAACACCTGCCCACCCGTGTCCGTGATGCCGTCGGGGCCGGGGACGAAGGTGGTGTTGCTGAACAGGTCGAGGAAGAAGTGGCGCTCATTATCGCCGAACGGGTTGAGCGGGTTCCCGGGACCCTGGAACAGGGGGTTGGCCGGATCGATGATGCCCTGCAAGGGCAGATCGATGCCGATCACGAAGTAGCCGGCTGCGGCGAAGGAGTCGGACAGCGCCAGCATGGATGAGCGATCGCTGTTCACACCCGATAGATACACCAGCACGGGCCAGCCCGTGTCCGGCTTGGTCTGACCACTGAAGGCATTAGGCGCGGTGGCGAGCACGGGAATGGTCAAGGTGGTGCGGGGCACCGGCACGGGGTTGAAGCGATTGAGGTCCGTGCCGCCGGCCCCTTGCCAGGTGGAGCCGTAAGGGTCCGCCGGATCGAGGTAGTAGGGCACCTCCAGCGTGCCCACGAAGATGTCAGCCACGCCGGGTACGCCAGGGATCACATCGGCGGTGGTAAAGCCGGAAGGTGCGAGCACTGCCGTGCTGGGACCCTGCGTCTCGTCGATCACTTCCAGCGTGTTGCGCAGGGACATGGTCGACATGCTGAAGGCCACGGCGATCGCCTCGCCGGGGATGCCGAGCAGCGCGGACTGGTCCAGCAGCGGCCCGATGGCGGCGGCGCGCAGGCCTTCAAGGATCGCGTTCTCCACCGCCTCACCGGCGAAGTGAGCGTCGCGGATGGTGGCGAACTCCACATCTGCTGAGAGTGCGGAGCCGTTGACGTCCGTAATGCTCGAGAGCAGGTAGATGGCGTAGGTGGTGTCCGGCAGGAACGGCTTCAGGGGCACGATCTCGAGGATGTTGCTCGGTTGGCCTGAGGCGTCCACGGACGGCGACACGCGCACGGTGTAGTCGGCGATCGCATCGGTGATGCCCGGCACCAGCGGGATGGCTGCAGAGCCACCGGGGAAGTCGGCGTTGGCGAAGGTGATGAACAGATTCGGGTTAGGAATGCTCGGCAAGCCCGTGTTGGGATCCGGCAGGAACGGCACGATGCTGGTGAGGTCCGTCTGCGTCGTCATCGGGATGCTGAGGTTGGCGGTGAGCGGATAGCCGTCGAGGCGGTTGACCTGCGGGATCAGCGCGCCCTGCGTGGTCAGCGGGGAGAGCGGCAGGTTTAAGGTGCCGTCCTCGCTGCCGGCGAAGTAGATGTCGTTTGGGTACGGGGCCTGCAGGCGGTCAGCGTCGGTGAGCGCCTCCGTCGCCACGTATTTGGCAGCGAAGACTGGCCGTGTGACCTGCACCGGCTCGATGCCGATGTCCCCGTCCGTCTCACAACCCCCGAGCGCGGCGACGGCTGCTAGGCCCAAGACTGCACGGCAACGACTTCCCATACGAACGTTCCTTAACCACTGGTTGGATTGAGGGCAGCTGTCCACCCTCGGGATAGAATACCGCGGAGCGTACGCTGCTTGTTCAAAGCATGGCAAGGCGATCGCCGAGCCGGGACGGCGCGCGCGACCCCAAGTCACCTAATGTTGCATCGCCGGAAGAGCGATCGATGCTTTTAGCGTGTTCTGGGCGTTCTCACGCTATGGGTCAAGTGCTAGCATTCGCATGGGTTTTAGTCGTTCGGTCGATAGCTGGGGAAGCGTCGTCAGGATGTTGGGAGATGGATGCTGTGTCCACGACCGCGTTCGCGATGGCGTCCGGGCTGCGCCCGCCACCGTCCTTCGGGGATTCCATATGCTCATGAACCAGCGCCTGCGCCATCCGCTTTCGGCGTGCCTTCTTTCCACGCCGCTACTGCTAGCTCTGCCCGCGACCGCCGGGGAGTTTCGCATCGGGGAGATCGAGGGCACGTTCACCTCGAATATCTCCATCGGCTCGAGCTGGCGGACGGAGGGGGTCGATCCCGCGCTGGTCTTCTCCGGCAACTTCGAGGGCGGCCGCGCGTCCACCTCAGTGACGGACGATGGCAACCTCAACTTCGAGAGCGGTGAGCAGACGTCTTTCATCGTGAAGGGCCTGCACCAGCTGGAACTGCGCACCGACAACATCGGCGTGTTCACCCGCTTCAAGTACTGGTATGACATCGAGCTGACCGAGGGCGATAGGCCCTTCGGCAACTCCCTTAACGGCTACACGCCGAACCAGCCCTTGGAGGACGGAGGCTTCAACGACTTTGCGCGGACTCGGGGCGCGCAGCTGCTCGATGCCTACGTCTACGGCGACTTCAATCTGGGCTCGATGCCCGGCAGCCTGCGCATTGGTGAGCAGGTGGTGAGTTGGGGTGAGAGCACCTTCATCCAGAACGGCATCAACATCATCAACCCGGTGGACGTGACGGCCTTCCGCCGGCCCGGTGTAGAGATTAAGGAAGGTTTGCTGCCCGTCGGCATGGTGTACACCTCCTTAGGTCTATCCGAGACCCTCAACGTCGAGGCGTTCTACCAGTGGGAGTGGCAGAAGAGCCCGATCGATGGTTGTGGCACCTTCTTCTCCACCGTGGACGTGGCGGCCGACGGTTGTAACTTCGTGACCGTGCAGCCGGTGGATGTGTCCGACCAGGCGGCCCTGGCGAACGGCTTGTTCATCACCCGTACGGACGACCGCGAACCAGACAACCAGGGCCAGTTCGGTATCTCCCTGAAGTACTTCGCCGAGGAACTGAACTTCACCGAGTTCGGCCTGTACTTCGTGAACTACCACAGCCGCCTACCGCTGCTCGGCGGCACCACGTCGAGCAACGTGCTGCTCGGCGGCGAGGCCGGCACGGGCGGCTTCTTCATCCCCGGCGATCCGTTTGGCGGCAACCCGCAGTACTTCGCCGAGTTCCCGGATGACATCAAGCTCTACGGCTTTAGCTTCAACACCAACCTCGGCGGCTTCGCCCTGTCCGGTGAGGCGAGCTACCGACAGGATCTGCCGGCGCAGATCAACACGACCGAGTTGCTCCAAGCCGGTGTCGCCGGCGCCCCCTGGAGCACCCTGACGCCGACCGTCCTCACGACCGCGCCAGGCCAGGACTTTGCTGGCTTCGAGCGCTTCGACATGCTTCAGCTGCAGGCCACCGTTGTGAAGTTTTTTGAACGCGTCATGGGCGCGGATCGCCTCAGCGTGGTGGCTGAAGTGGGCTTTGCGTCCGTGCAGGACGTGCCGGATCAGTCCGAACTGCGCTTCGGCCGCTCGGCGACCTTCGGCATTGGCGACTTTGGCGATCTGGAACTCGCGCCGGGCGTCTCGGTCAATTGTGAAGGCAATGAGGCGCTCGGGTTGATCCCGAACCCATCGCCGGAAAACTGCACCCGCGATGGTTTCCTCACCGATACCTCTTGGGGCTATCGCCTGCGTTTGGAGTGGCAGTACCTGAATGCCTTCCGGGGCATCAACCTGCGCCCGAGCATCGCCTGGTCTCACGACGTGGACGGCTACTATCCAGAGCCTGCGCCTATCTTCGTCGAGGGTCGCCAGGTGCTGGGGCTGCGCCTCGCCGGTGACTACAACAACCGTTACTTCGGCGACATTGCCTACACCCGCTTCTCGGGCGGAGACTACAACGTCTCGCGCGACCGAGATTTCTTCTCGCTCAGCTTCGGCGTGAGCTTCTGAGCTAACTACGCCGATCACTTCGAGGGGGTTCCCTAACAATGCTGAACGTTAAACTCACCACCACCGCGGCCGCTGCCGTGCTGAGCGTGCTCGCGCAACCGCTGGCCGCCGCCGTCTCGGCTGACGAAGCTGCCCGCCTTGGCAGCGACCAGCTCACGCCAATCGGCGCGGAACGCGCCGGCAACGCCGATGGTTCGATCCCCGCCTGGGAGCCTCTCGCGAGCCCTCCGGCGGGCTTTGTTGCGGGCAAACCTCTGGTCGATCCCTACGCCGATGAGGAGCCGCTGTTCACCATCACTGCGGCCAACCACGAGCAGTACAAGGATAAGCTCTCGGCGGGCCAGATCGGTATGCTAAAGCGCTATCCGGACACCTATCGCTTGCCCGTATACCCGAGCCATCGCATCGCCGAGTACCCGCCTGAGGTCTACGAGAAGATCAAGGCAAACGCCACCGTGGTGGAGACCGTGGAGGGCGGCAACGGCATCACCAATAACGAGTCCGATTGCCCCTTCCCAATACCGGCCAACGGCACCGAGGTGATCTGGAATCACATCCTGCGCTTCCGCGGCGGCAGCGTGAAGCGCACCTACACGCAGATACCGGTGCAGAAGAATGCCAGCTTCAGCCCGATCGTCTTCGAGGACCAGGTCAGCTGGGCCAATCAGCTCGATGGCGACATCGACGCCAACCGCCTGTTCTTCTACAAGCAGCGCATCGACGCGCCGGCGCGCCTCGAGGGCAACGTGCTGCTGGTGCATGAGAACCTCAACCAGGTGGCTGAACCCCGCGCCGCATGGCTCTACAACGCCGGTCAACGCCGGGTTCGTCGCGCACCGGATGTGGCCTACGATGGTCCAGGTACCGCCGCCGATGGGCTGCGTACCTCCGATGATCTCGATCTGTTCAACGGTGCCCTCGATCGCTACGACTGGGAGCTGATCGGCAAGCGCGAGATGTACATCGGCGGCAACAATTACAAGCTGCTCAATAAGGACGTGCGCTACAAGGACATGCTCGGCAAGGGCCACATCAACCCCGATTACCTGCGCTACGAGCTACGCCGCGTCTGGGTGGTCGATGCCAAGCTCAAGGACGGCAAGCGCCACGTGTACTCCCGCCGTACCTTCTACATCGACGAGGACACCTGGCAGATCGTCGCCGTCGATCAGTACGATGGGCGCGGCCAGCTGTGGCGAGTGAAGGAAGCCCACAGCATGACCCACTATCACGTGAAGGTGCCCTGGTACGCGGTCGAGGTGCAGTACGACCTGGTGAACGGTCGCTACCTGCCGATCGGCCTTGAGAACGAGCTCTCCGGTTACACCTACGAGTGGAACTACAAGACCAACGCTTCAGAGTACACGCCGTCGGCCCTGCGCCGCGCTGGGCGTGGCTAAGCACTCCGCTCGGTAAGGGAGCGAGTTTTGTACTGCATGTCTCTAGAAGCGGGCGCTCAACGCCCGCTTCGCCTTTCACCCTCTGCGGCCTTGCTGGCCGCCCTGGTCGCCATCATGCCTGCGAAGGCGCAGGAGGCGGTCGACTTCACCCACCTACCCGCGCTTGAGAATCCAGCGGTAACTGAGGCATTGATGCTAGCGGTGACGCGGGCCGGCAAGCGCTTGGTGGCAGTCGGCGAGCGGGGCTTGATCGCGTACTCGGACGACGGTGGCGGGTCCTGGCAGCAGGCCGCGGTGCCCCTCTCGGTCAATCTCGCGAGCGTCGCGTTTATCGACGCCCAGCGTGGCGCCGCTGGGGGGCACGAGGGCATGGTGCTCACCACTGTCGATGGCGGTGTCACCTGGGCCCAGAGCTTCGACGGGGTGAGCGCTACCGATCAGGAGATCGCCTTCGCCGAAGAGAAGATCGCCAGCGCTCAGGCGACGCTCGAGGCCCTCGAGGAGGGTGCGGACGACATGGACGCAACGCTCGCCGTGGAAGATGCTCAGTGGGCGCTCGAAGACCTGCAGACTGCGCTGCAGGAGGGGCCATCCAATCCGTTCCTAACCCTGTGGTTCGACGGCGATGGCAAGGGCGTAGCGGCGGGCGCTTACGGCACGTTGTTCGCCACGGGCAACGGTGGCGAGGCGTGGACGCTCGCCGCTCGCACCATCGAAAACCCAGACAAGTACCATTACTACGGTATCGATCAGGCGCGGGACGGCACCTTGTACCTGGTCGGCGAGGCCGGCTTGCTCTATCGCTCCGACGATGGCGGCGCCAACTGGATCACCCTGGACAGCCCTTACGAGGGGTCTTACTTCAGCGTCCTCACCGGTGTTGACGGCGATGAAGCCTACGTTCTCGCCTTTGGTCTGCGCGGCAATATCTATCGCTCTACGGATCGCGGCGAGCAATGGCAGCGCATCGACGCAGACAATCAGGCATCGCTCACCGCCGGCACGCACCTGGCAGACGGCCGTCTGGTCCTGGTCGGCAACTCGGGCGCCATCCTCACCAGCGGTGATCACGGGCGCACCTTCAGCGTGCGCTATCGACAAGATCGCCTGTCCTTGAGCGGCGTGGCAGCGGCGGACGCGTCGCACGTGGTGGTGGTCGGCGCAGCCGGCATTCACCGAGTGGAAATTCCCTAAGGAAGGAAGGCTGTTGGCTACGCAAGACGACCAGGCCACTGAATTGCCTGAGCAGCCCACGGGCGCCCTCGTGAGCTTCTTCGAGAGGCTCTTCTTCGGCAACCGCCCCCTGTGGCTGATCGCCTTCGTCATCGCCACCCTGACACTTGGCTATCAAGCCTCTCAGCTGCGTGCGGATGCCAGTTTCCTGAAGATGATCCCCACGGGGCATCCCTTCATCGAAAACTACATCGAGAACCGCGCCGCCCTCGCGGCCCTTGGCAACACGATTCGCATCGTCGTCGCCGCGCAGGAGGGCGACATCTTCAGTGCCGAGTATCAGGAGGCGCTGAAGCAGATCACCGACGAGGTGTTCTTGAATGTGGAGGGTGTCGATAAGGGAGGCCTCGAGTCCCTGTGGACGCCGAACGTGCGCTGGAGCGAGGTCACGGAGGAAGGCTTCGTCGGCGGCACGGTGGTGCCCGATTCCTACGACGGCTCACCGGAGAGCCTGGAGGAGCTGCGCGCGAACGTGCTGCGCTCAGGTACCGTCGGCCGGCTCGTCGCCAACGACTTCAAGTCCTCGATCATCCTGGCGCCAATCGTCGATGAGAACCCGACCACGGGCGAGCGCCTCGACTATCGCCAACTCTCGCGGGAGCTGGAGACTCGGGTTCGCGACGTGTACCAAACCGACAGCATCCGTATCCACATGGTGGGCTTCGCCAAGGTGGTCGGCGATCTCATCGAGGGCTCGAGTCAGGTGGCGACCTTCTTCGGCATCGCCTTCTTGATCACCATGGTGCTGCTCTACGCCTACTCGCGCTGCCACTACGCCACGGGTATCACACTGCTCTGTTCCACGGTCGCGGTGGTCTGGCAACTGGGCCTGCTGCGTGCGCTTGGGTTCGGCCTGGATCCGTACTCGATGCTTGTGCCGTTTCTGGTGTTTGCGATCGGCATCAGTCACGGCGTGCAGATGGTCAATACCATCGCGATCCAATCCACCTTTGGCGCGCCCTGCGAGAAGGCCTGTCGCGAGACGTTCCGCCGTCTGTGCACGCCCGGCATCATCGCGCTGGTGAGCGACGGCATCGGTTTCTTCACCCTGCGGGTGATTGACATTCCCGTGATCAAAGAGCTCGCGGTGACGGCTAGCCTCGGTATCGCCGTGCTGATCCTGACCAACCTCGTGCTTCTGCCCCTGCTGATGTCCTTCTCCGGTGTCTCCAAGGGCTGCATCGACTTCTACGCTTCGCGCAGCGGCAAGCCACAGCCCTTGTGGCGCTTCGTCTCCAATTTCTCCCATCCGACCACGGCGCGGATTACCGTAGGCGTCGCGGCCCTGCTGTTCGTGGTGGGCCTGGTCGGCGGCCGCGGGCTGCAGATCGGCGACCTCGATCCCGGCGCGCCAGAGCTGCGCCCGGACTCGCGCTACAACCAGGACAACGCTTATCTCACGGCGCACTACTCCACCAGCACGGATGTGTTCGTGGTGATGGTGCAGACTGAGAGTCAGCAGTGCGGCAGCTACGAGGCCGTGACCGCCATGGACCGCCTGCAGTCCGAGCTGGCGACGGTGGCGGGCGTACAGTCTGCGCTCTCGCTGGTGAACGTGGCCAAGTTGGTCAACGCAGGCATGAACGAGGGCAATCTCAAGTGGGCCGTGCTCAGCCGCAATCGGCTGGTCCTGAACAACAGCACCAGCCGCGCGCCCAGCACGCTCATGAATACGGACTGCAGCATGGCGCCCGTGCTCGTGTTCCTCGATGATCACAAGGCCGCTACGCTGGAGCGGGTGGTGGCCGCCACCTCGGACTTTGCCGAACGCTACGACAGCGAGTCCGTGCGGTTTGAGCTTGCGGCGGGCAATGCCGGGGTGGAGGCGGCCACCAACATGGTGATCGCGCGCGCCCAGTACGAGATGCTCGCCTGGGTGTACGCAGTGGTGGCGGTGCTGTGCCTGATCACCTTCCGCTCCGTCCGCGTCGTCCTTTGCATCATCCTCCCACTGGCGCTAACGTCCGTTTTGGCTCAGGCGCTGATGGCGTGGCTTGGTATCGGCGTGAAGGTGGCAACGCTGCCGGTGATTGCCCTCGGCGTCGGCATCGGCGTGGACTACGGGATCTACATCTACAGTCGCTTGGAACGCTACCTCGAGCGGGGTATCCGCCTGCGCGAGGCCTACTACAAGACCCTGAAGACGACGGGGACGGCGGTGGCCTTTACGGGCTTTACGCTCGCCGTGGGCGTGGGCACCTGGATCTTCTCGCCGATCAAGTTCCAAGCGGATATGGGCGTGATGCTCACCTTCATGTTCCTGTGGAACATGCTCGGCGCGCTGGTGTTGTTGCCGGCGCTGGCACGTATGCTGATCAAGCTCGATAAGTACTACGACAGGGGTGAGCGAGACAGCAGCGCGCCGGCAGATGCTCTACCGTCGGGATCGATCGCATAGGAGAGGTTTACGGCCCATGATCATCTCGACGGGGTTGGTCGTGCTGGCGGCGGCCGCGGCTTCGGCTGCGTCGGCCGCGATGCCAGCGCCTACGCTCGTCGAGCCGGTGTGGATTGCCGAGGGCCAATTCTGTGAACCCGAGACCGTGCTGCCAATGCCTGACGGTCACCTGCTGGTCTCCAACGTTTGCGACTACCGCACCGATGGCACGGGTTACCTGACGGAGCTATCGGCTTTAGGCGAGGTGTTGACACCCAAGCGCATCGAGGGCCTTGATGCACCGCTCGGAATGGCCCGGCGTGGCCAGCGACTGTACGTCGTCGATCGCAACTCCGTGCGAGTGTACGTTGGGGTCGATCTGTCAGCCGAACGTGTAATCCCCTTGCCCTCGCGCGTGGCCAACGACATCGCCGTGGGCGCGGATGGCTCGCTATTCGTCACCGACACGGCTGCCGGTCACGTCTACCTGGTGCGCCCTTCAGAGGAGGTCTCGACGCTGACGCCGCAACCTGTCTTCCCTGGCGCAAACGGCATCGCCATTGATGGCGATGTGCTGTGGGTAGGGGGCGAACGCTTGTGGCGTATCGAGTTGGCGTCTTTGGAGATCTCGGTGGTGGGTCCGAGTTGGCTCGAGGACATCGACGGCATCGAGGTAGTCGATGGGCAGGTGTTGCAGGTAACTCCTGTCGGTGGCCCGTTGGTGCAGTTGGTCAACGGGGCGGTCTCATCCGTCACCGCTGTCGAGGGTGTTGGCAGTGCAAATCACGGCTATCAGCCGAGTACGGGACTCGTGTTGATCCCGACGGGATACGACAACCAGGTCGTCGCCTTCCGCAGCCCTGATCTCGCAAAGCATCCGGTAAAAGGCTCTCGGTAAGCTCATGCGGAACTTGAGTACCTGCGGAGGGTCTTCACCAATGCATACGACCCGTGTGCAATGAGACAAGAAAGCGAGGTACAACACGAATGCATGCCAAACTGCTCACGGTACTCATCTTCTTCGGCCTTGTACCCGTTAGCGCTGCGACTGTTGACCACGCCGCGGAACACAAGGCCGCGATCGAGGCTGCAGTATTCGATTACTTTCACGGCCAGGGCGAAGCCAGCGCGGAACGCTTGAATCGCGCGTTCGCCGCAGAGTTCGCCACCATGGTTGGAGTCACGCGCGACGCTCAAGGTAACGAGAGTATCCGCGCATGGAAAGACATGACCGAGGTGCTCGCCAACTGGTCGGCAAACGAGAACCCGCCGGGCACTGAACGTGACGGCGAGATCCTATCCATGGACATTGTCGACGATCGCATCGCCGTGGTGCTGTTCCGCTCGGCGGATCGCTTCTACGATGCGCTGACGCTCGTCCACATCGAGGATGAGTGGAGGATTGTCCAGAAGGCATTCGTGCTGCAGTAACGCTCTGTCGGGCGAGCGGTGGCTCGGTCAACATGCTTGTAACAGCTGAATCCACACTCGGTATTGGGTTGCCATCGACCTCACCGATCTTGCATGCGTCGCTGTCCACGGCTTTGAAATCCCTCTAGTCAAGCACACGATCGGCACATGTAACGCCGACCTCGCACGATTGCTCACGACTGGAGACTGAGATGGATATCAGCTGTGACCTAAGACGACGACTCCGCGCTCAGCGTCTGCAGAGCGCAAAACGGTTTCGAACCCTTCGCGGCGCCGACGACGACGCTGTGCAAACCGCCGCAAAGGACACTGCTGATCAGTACGAGGCGCTACTTGCCGCCCTCCGAGGAGAACTCGAGGCTGACCAGGGTAGTGTCATCGCCCAACACGATCGAGAGGTATTTGCGAACAAGCGGCACGGAACGCCAGCTATTCATAAGGGCCTTCCGCGCAGCGCCAAGACCGCCGCAGTGCTATTGCTGGGCGACCCTCGAGGAGACCGAGGCCCTCATCAGCGTGCACACAGACAACGATGGTGACGTCGTCGAGAATGCTGCCAACATCAGCGTAGACGCCAATACGGCGCGGCCGCGACTGGAGGTCAACGGGCCTGGTCCCGGCGCTCAGAACGTCGCCAAGATGTCGATCTCCTTCGCCTTTGGCTTCGATCCTGGCCTCGAGGGTGAGTACTGCATCGTCCCCGTCTGCCAGCTGAGCGGTTACCGGCTCGCGTGGACGTGGGGGAACTGCGAGGTGTCGGCGGACGAGTTGGCTGTCGAGCTGTGCGTGGAGAAGCGTATTGAGGTGAAGCAGCCGTTTGACGACATTGGCGTGGCCTTGGCCCTCTCTCTGCCGGCGGTCAGGCGCTGCACGAGGCGACCGAGACTATCGTCGACCACGTCGAATCGGGCGGCTCTGCCGCCCAGGCGGGATTCAGCTTCAGTGACTTTCCCGCGTTCCGGGGCAGTTTGCGTGGCAACGATCCCGCCACGGTTCGTCTGACAGCGACCCTGTGCGCTCCGTGCGCGGGCTACGGAAAAGCGTTGATCGACATGAACACCTCTCCGGACTTCCACCTGCGAGCACCGGAGATGCGCTGGGGAGCGGTGAGTTGCTTCGGCTGACGACCTTTGGCGACCGCTGCCCCCTTCGCAGCGGTCGCCGGGACCGGCCGTGCCGACTGACACCGCGGGTGCGATCATCGCGCTCAGGTGCGTCTCATCTGCCAGCCCCAGTCAGATGCTCTACACTCGGACGCCGCACGTTTTCGATTCGCCGGACCTATGTCATCGATCCAACCTCGCGGGGCGCGCCTGTGCGCTCTGATGATATTGCTGATAGCGCTCGGTGCGGCCGCACCCACCCTGGGGCACGGCGTGGACGACGGTACGCGCGACTTCCTGAGTCAAGCCAGCGGCCTGCTCATCGGGCCGTTCCTGTACATTGGTGCCAAGCACATGGTGACCGGCTACGACCATCTGCTGTTCCTATTCGGCGTGATGTTCCTCCTGGTCCGCGGGCGAGACGTGTTGACCTACGTTACCCTGTTTACCCTCGGGCACAGCGCGACCCTGCTCCTTGGCGTACTCACCGGGCTGTCGCTAAACGCCTACCTTGTCGACGCCGTCATCGGCCTCTCCGTGCTCTACAAGGGCTTCGACAACCTAGGGGGCTTCCCTGCGCTCGGCCTCCCGCGACCGGAACCGAAGCTCATGGTGGCCTTGTTCGGACTCGTGCACGGCTTCGGTCTCGCCACCAAGCTGCAGGACTTCGAGCTGCCGCGAGAGCACCTATTCGGTAACCTGGTGGCCTTCAATGTTGGCGTCGAGATTGGCCAGCTGCTGGCCCTCGGCCTGATCCTCGCCATTCTCAACCTATGGCGCCGTCACCGCTCCTTCACGGGCGCCGCGCTGCTCACGAACACCCTGTTGATGAGCGCGGGTGTCGTATTGATCGGCTTGCAGCTTGGTGGCTACTTCTTCTCCTAGGGGGGACTCGCTTCATGGCATCACCTGAATACGGCCCTCGCAGCGTCTTGGGCGCGCTCGCCGCGGCGCTTGCGCTCGGACTCACAATCATCGTCGCGGCGGTGTTGCCTGCGGAGTACGGGGTTGATCCTACGGGCATCGGTCAGCGTCTGGGCCTGCTACAGCTGGCGCCGCAGAGCCCTGACCCGGCCGAGCAGGCGCCATCGCTGCCGGCACCGGCCGCTAGTGTGCCGGGCCATCACCTCGTCACCCTCGAGGCCGGCGACGGTGTCGAGTACAAGCTGGTGATGACCTTGGGGCAGCGCCTCGAGTACCGCTGGATCGCCAGCGACACCGTTCATGTGGATCTCCACGGAGAGCCCCAAGGTGACACCACTGGCTACTACGAGAGCTACGCGGTGAGCAACGCCCGGGAGATGCAGGGGAAGTTCACAGCGCTCTTCGACGGTACCCACGGCTGGTACTGGCGCAACGACGGTGATGAGGACGTAACGATCGACCTCACCTTCGCTGGTCAATACGTGCGGGTCAAAGACATGAGCGACGAATGAGGAGCGCTCCGGCAGTCGCTCCTTTCTGCTTGCGAGTCTGCTAGGCAAGTGGCAGTCGAATGCCCTCCTTGCGGCTGACCGCCAAGGCGCTGGTCAAGGAGGCGGTCGGTGCGCTCACGCGCCACCGGCCCGCAGATCTGCCCAACATTTGTCTCTACGCCACCCGTCGCGGCGGTAGCACCTGGCTGATGGAGCTTATCGCCGCCAACCCTGGCATCACCTATAGTGATCAGCCGTTTTCGATCTACTCGGCCTCCGCGCGGCAGCGGAACCGCATTCCCACCGGTCCGTCGGGGAAGTTGATCACGGTGGACGATGAGGCTTGGGCGCGTGTCAGCGCCTACCTCGAGGACTTGTTCAGCGGACGCTTGCGGGTGAACGGCCCCTGGCGCGTTTGGGATCCACAGTTCGATTGGGTCAGTTCGCGCGTGGTGCTGAAGATCGTCGACGCGAAGGCGTTAATCGATCGCATCGACCAGCACTTTGCTGTGAAGACCGTGTATTCCACGCGCCACCCCATCCCGACCGCACTCTCGATCATCCGCAACGGCTGGGGCTTGACCACGCAGGCCTTCCTGGAGAATCCGGATTTCGTGCATGATCACTTGAGCGACCGTCAGCAGGCGTACGTCCACGACGTCATGGAAGGCGACTCGCTGCTGCTCAAGCACGTGGTGAACTGGATCCTCGAGAACCTCGTGCCCCTGCGTCTGCTGCCCGAACGGCCACACTGGTTGCACGTGCGCTATGAGGACTTGGTGATCGAGCCGGAGTCGACCGTGCGGTCGCTAGCGACCCACCTGGGCCTGCCCTGCGCCGAGCCGATGCTGGCGCGTCTGACACTGCCTTCCAGATCCACCAAGCAGTCGAGCACGGCGCGCACGAGAGCGCGGATCGCCGCGGGCGATTCCGCCTGGGTGCACTCGCGTTGGCGTGAGCGGATCTCGCAAGCGGACCACCTCGCCGTGCGGGATGCGTTGGCTAGGTTCGATATCAACCTTTATGCGGATGATTGAATTGCGAAGCGGCCCACTAGGCTCGCCCCTTTGCCAACGTGCACGAACTCAACACTGAGCGTTGTCGACAAGCTCTCGCATAGCTTCGCCAGCTATCGGTTATCTCGCGCGTGGCAGTGCTCGCCCGACACCTCCTGTCTGACCTTGTGAGAGAAACCGAGCGAGGAGGGCACTACTGCGGTAGGACCGGCATACCTACCCGAGTGCACAGCAAGAGAGATTGAAAAATGGACAGAAGGCAAACGGCCAAATCCGTGAGGCTCGCTGCGGCGGAGCTCGCCAGCGCGCGCCCTCACCCCACCCATGAGGCGAATGGAGATGAGCAGCGTTTCGCGTCTGATCGCTACTTCATGTCGTTCACCAAGGGCTTACCCCACCACCCGCAGACCGGCCTCCTGGCGCAGGAAGCGGACTACCGCCGGTTCCGCCAGGCGATCGACCGGGGGGGCATCGATCCCTTCACGGACGGCGCCCGCCATGGTGCCGCGTTCAGCGTAAAGGCCGATGGCACTGTGACTGCCGCGAGCGAGATCCCCCAGGACTTTCGCCAGTGGGAGGCGCCCACTGCGGGGCTCGTCTTCGATCTGCAAGGCCCCGACGCGCAGGCCGTCACCATGCCCCCCGCGCCGCCGTTGCTGCTCACTAGCGGTGAGGTGAATCCGGAACTCGTCTTCGAAATGGCGGAGGTGTACGAGCTCGCGATCCTACGCGACCAGCCCTTTACTGAATTCGAGGGTGCGGGCGGCGCTGAGGTTAACGCCTCGGTTGATCGCCTCAAACGGTTGTCGTACGCGGTCGGAGCGAACCCATTCTCAGGCCGTCCGCGTAAGGTCGACGCCAGCACCGGACTGCTCACGGCGCAAAGCGTGTTCCGAGGGTTCTCACCGGGCGCCGATGTGGGGCCTCACCTGTCACAGTTGCTGCTAGCCGGCAGTACTGATCTGGCGATGGGTGGCAGCCCCGCGGATGGTCAGGTGAGTTACGGCGCGCTTCGTCTCAACCTGCGTGTTGCGCAGGCCAAAGCGGTGAACTTCATGGTCACCATGGACGACTACGTCGACGCGCAGAACGGCTTGCGCCCTTCGCCTGAGCCCTACCAGACGGGTACGGGCGGGCGGGTCGAGCAACGCTTCATCACCACGCCCCGGGATCTCGCCACCTACGTGCACTACGACGCGCTGTACGAGGCCTACCTCAACGCCTGCCTAACGCTGCTGGCGACGGAGGTTCCCTTCGACCCCGGCTTCGACGCCCTGTCCGGCGCTTCAACGAAGGTGGTAGATGGCGGTAGGGAGGTCCGGCGCAACGCCTCGGGCTTTGCCCTGTTCGGCGGCCCGCACATCCTGACTCTGGTCACGGAGGTGGCGACGCGCGCGTTGAAGGCCGTGCGCTATCAGAAGTTCAACAATCACATGCGCCTTCGCCCGGAAGCGTTGGCGGCGCGCCTGGAGCTCGCGCGAACGCTTCCGACGCTCGCAAAGGCGGCGAAGGACACGGTACCGCCCGGGTTGGCCGACACGCTCAAGCCCTTCGTCGAGGCGTTGGGCAAAAATGGATCCACTGGCTTCGCCGACAGTACGCTCGGATTGATCCAGGCCGGTGCCCACCTAGGTAACGGCACCTACTTCTTGCCGATGGCCTTCCCTGAGGGCTCTCCCATGCATCCTGCCTACGGCGCGGGTCACGCCACCGTCGCCGGTGCGTGCGTCACGGTGCTGAAGGCATTCTTCGACACGGATGCGGTGCTCGCAAAGCGTAAAGGGGATGTGCGCTTTCGTCGTCGGGCGGCAGGTGATCAAGCGATCGCTTACGTACCGCCCAGCAGCGGCAACCTCCTCGACAGCGTCGCCCCGGGCCAGTTCCTCACCTTGGAAGGAGAGCTCAACAAGCTCGCAGCCAACATCTCGATTGGTCGTAATATGGCCGGCGTGCACTACTTCACCGACTACTTCGACAGCGTGCGCATGGGCGAGCAGATCGCCATCGGCATGCTGGAAGAGCAAGCGCTCGGCTACGTCCAAGATCCCTTCGTAATGTCGATCCCGACGTTCGATGGCGATGTGGTGACTATCGGTCGCCGATAGGTCAAGGGCGGCTGGAAGGTCGACCCGTGGCCGCCCCCGTATGGGCGGCTGCGGGCGATCGCCTCCCTTAGGGCACGAGCAGGGTGAGCGTGGCGAAGTCTGATTGAAAGCGTTTGTCGCTTGCTGTCGGTGGGCGGAGATTCACGGCCGACAGCATGGCGGGCCCTGCCACTTCCAGCCGCACGGACACTTCGCCGCTCGAGTTCGTGCGCAGCGCGGCGTGTTCGCCGTCGGCGGTCCACACGTTGAGAGGATGGTCGATAGCCGGTTGCCCGTTGGCCAGCAAACGGAATCGTCGTCCATCCTCGTTCGGGGAGCCGAGCGGGAGAAACTCCAACGGATGTCCAAGGGCCACCGGTGCGCGTTTGCCATCGTCTGGGGCGCAAGGGGTTGCGCAGAGCAGCACCTTGGCGTGTTTTGCGTAGGTCTCGCGCAGTACGGGATGCTCTTGGGCGGCCCACGCCTCACGAACGCCGGCGCTTGGGCGGATCTCTTCGAAATAGTGTTCCACGCTATCCGGCTGCAGATCGATATCGCGCGGCGCGAGCGACAATCCGGCGGTCACCTCGCCCGCGCCTGCTGCCGATAGTCGTGGCTGCAGCGCGCTGGACGAATGCCCGCTGACACGCAGGGAGACGGGGGCTCGCCCGTCGCTTGTGAGTACCTGCCCGCCGAGGGCCACGATGCGGTCAGGTGTGGGTCCGGAGTCCAGCGCGGGGAAGGATGAGCCGCTGGTGAGTTGCAGGGCGAGTGGTGTCCCCGGAGGCGTGGTCCACGTGGCGGGTAACAGGAAAGTATCGTGTGCGGCCGCGCCTTGGGCGAGCAGCATGAGACTAGTAGTGGTGATGGCCGCGGCGTATGAGGAACGCCGCTGGATTCGGGTCATGAAGTGGTGACTCCTTGTCTTGCGTTGGCTGGCAGGTCCGCAAGGTTGACTGGGTTGAGGCGGCGGATCAACCGCGCGGGAGCAGCAAAGCTCCCTGTCAGCTTGCTGCTTGAGCTCAGCGGCGCCCGCCGGCCATGGCTGTCGCCTGCGGCAGCGCACGTAGGCGGAGCATCGCCGCCGCGCCGACCGCCGGGCCGATCGCGAGCACAGCCATTGCCACAGGCCAGCTGGCGCGTTCGGCCACCACGGGCAGGAGCTGGACGGTCACCATCGTCAGCAGGAAGCCGAGGGCAGTTTGCAGGGTCAGTGCCGTGCCGATGCGGTGGGGCGGGGTGAGTTCCGTGACCGCTGCGCTGAACTGAGCGCTGTCAGCGATCACGGCGGCGCCCCAAAGCAGACAGATGGCCGACAGCAGGACCGGATGGGCGAAGCTCGCGGCGGCGGCGAGGGCGGAGACTCCTGACACTCCCATCGCAATGGCGGTGACGGCGGTGCGGCCCAGGCGATCTGCGAACCAGCCGGCCAAGACGCAGGCGGGTGCTCCGGCTGCGATCGTGGCGAACGCCACCCAGCGCGCTGCGCCTTCAGGCAGTCCACCGGAAGCGAAGGACAAGGACAGGTAAAGGGGCACCCAGGTCCACATGGCGTAGAGCTCCCACATATGACCGAGGTAGCCAAGATTCGCCAAGCGCACGTCGCGGGCACCTATCAGCGCAGGGACTTCACGCCACCTAAAGGACCGGCTACCAGGGGGGGCAGCAAAGGGGCCCGGGCGCAAGGGCAGGGCGAGGGCGCTGCCCACTAGCGCCAGTCCGCTAGCACCCAGCACGATCACTCGCCAGGCCGCAGGCGCGCTGTCGCCAGCACCGGCGAAGGCTGCGTTGAGCAGGTGGGGCATGGAGGAGCCCACCGTAAGGGCGCCGATCAACATGCCGACGTAGAGACCACGCCGCCGTCGTGTCCAGCTGGCAACGAGCTTCATGCCGGGCGGATAGACACCTGCTAGCAGCATTCCGGTGAGCCCGCGTAGGATCAGGGTTCCCTCGAAGCCCGTGGCGGGCAGGGCGATGGCCGCGTTGGCCAGGGCCGCGAGTGCGGCGCTGACGGCGATGAGCCAATGTATGGGAATGCGATCGGCAAGGCCCGTAAAAGCGCTCGCGAGGGCCCCCACGACGAACCCTAGCTGAACGCTGGCGGTCAGCCAGCCCAGCTGGTTGGCTGCCAGTGACCACTCGCTGGCAAGCTGTGGCACCACTGCCGACGCTGAGAACCATAGGCCCATAGCGAGCAGCACGCTTGCGCCGAGCAAGGCGTACTGACCTGCGGGCTCGGGGCGCTGCGTGCTGAGCGGCGCGTCGCTTCGATCGGTCAGGCGAGTTTCTCCGCTTGGTCGCGTAGAGCTGATCGCATGGGATCGTAGCATTGCTTAAGGGCGTCATCGCACGCGCTATCATTCGGTGGGGAAGACCGAGGCTGGCGACACATGCCACTGCGTCGTGTGCGCGCCAGGCTTACCGTGCGCGCGCCGCGCTTGGTCGCCGCCATGTCATTGCGATGGCACCCACAAAGAGGAGTTGCCCAACGTCATGTCGAGCACCCTGTCGCCGCCACCGCAGGTCCCAGAGCCGATCATCATCGCCCACCGCGGGGCGAGCGCTCGGGCGCCCGAGCACACGCTTTCGTCCTATCGCGAGGCGATTCTAGCCGGCGCCGACTTTATCGAACCCGATTTGGTACTTACGCGCGACGGTGTGCTGGTGGCGCGTCATGAGAATACGCTAGAGGACACCACCGACGTCGCCGAGCGTGGGCAGTTCGCCAATCGCCGAACGACTAAACGGGTGGACGGCGCAGAGAGAACAGACTGGTTCGCAGAGGACTTCACCCTCGCCGAACTGCGCACGCTGCGCGCCCGGGAACGCCTACCCGACCTCCGTCCCCACAACGACCAGCGCTTTCCCGCCGAGCGCATTCCCACCCTGGGGGAGATCATCGGGCTCGTGCGGGAGTTCGAGCGCAAGGGCCGGTTGGTCGGGCTCTATACGGAGACCAAGCACCCCACCTACTTCGCCCACGAGGGGCGCCGCATCGACGGGACGCCAATCCACCGGTCCATCAGCCAGGTGCTTATCGACACGCTGAGGGAGGCGCATTTTATCGACCCGTCGCGCGTGTTCATCCAGTCCTTCGAAATCGAAAACTTGCTGCTGCTCGGCCAACGCATCATGCCGGCGGCGGGGGTCGAGTTGCCCCTGGTGCAGCTGCTTGGGGATCTCGGCAATGCGCCCCAAGCCCCCGACTTCGCCTTCGCTCATCCTTGGGACACGGTGTACCACGCTAAGGCCGGTCATCACCCCGAGGAGTGTTACGGCGCGTTGGCCGCCTGCCTCGGGATGGCGCGGGGCGAAGCGCTCACCTACGAGTCGCTCACCACCGGTGACGCCCTGTCCGCGATCGCGAGGGCCTACGCCGCGGCGCTCGGACCGTGGATTACGGCCGTGTTGCCACGCAAGCTGCGCGGGCGCACGGGTGATTCGGCAAGGCTGCCTCAACTGACTGGGGAGGTCCACCCGCTGCTCGCCAACGCCAAAGCAGCGGGCCTTGCCGTGCACGCCTACACCCTGCGTCCAGAGACGGTCTTCCGCGTGCTAGGAGAAGACGGTGACACGCTGAGTGCAGAGCAGGAGCTAGTGAAGCTGTGGGTGGCGGGGGTGGGAGGCGTATTCGCGGACGACCCAGGGCCAGCGGTCGAGGCGCGTCGGGTGTTTACGCAGGCCTAGGGGGCATCGGCTACCGAGCGCAGCGCTACCACCGCATGGCCACCTTTACATCCATGCGTTGCTCGTGGGCACGTGGACGATCTGGCGCGCCAGAGACTGATCCGTGCCATTGCATCACCAGCGATGGCGCAGCCCGCGGTAGCAGCTCGCCAAGCCAGCGCGACAGATCTAAGCCGAGATGAAGTCGATCGGTTCGCCCTAGGGGCTGGGGCGTGAAGAGGGATCCCGCCATGCTCGCGCTGCTCCATCGAGCAAACGCCTTGCCGCCTATCACCTCCCGCGCAATGGAGGCGTTCGCCGCCCATTGCAAAGTGGAATCGGCCGGACCGATCGGTGGTGGAGCGAAGAGCGTAGGCAGCCAATCTTGGTGGCGCAACGATGCCTGCGCGGAGGTTTGCCAAGCTCCTCGCCTGCGTTGATGTTGCCATTGGAAACGATAGCTGCGCGTCGCACGCAAGGCCCCGTAGGTCCGAGCCGCGAGCTGTTCGAAGCGAATCGTGTCGCTGCCGTGAGGATCTTCGCGACG
The DNA here is from genome assembly GCA_039193195.1 of Pseudomonadota bacterium. Taxonomy (NCBI): domain Bacteria; kingdom Pseudomonadati; phylum Pseudomonadota; species Pseudomonadota bacterium. Next base: position 111,622 of record JBCCWS010000008.1, on the reverse strand, counting down.
ATAGCTGAGCTCGAGCGAAGACGCCGCGCCGGCGCTGGCGTCGCCGCCGGGCAGTGACGGAGGTAGCTCGCATCCCTTTGCGAGCAGGCGCACGGATCCAGCGGCTGACGTCGCTCTAGGCTTCAGAGCCATCGAGGCTGAGCTGTCGCAGCGCAGGCCAGTCGCAGCGTCAATCTGCGGCGCGCTCGGTGAGAGTAGGCGCAGCTCGATCTCTACCCGAGGCGATTGCCAACGCAGCTCCGTGCGCTCTTCGCGGTGCTGATGCAGTCCATCGACGGTCCAGCGCTGTTGCGTGGTGAGCCGATGCTCGAGCACGGCGGGATGGCCGCCCAGGGTGGCGAGGCGCAGGCCCCAGCGCTGCTCACGGCGCTCGGCCGCAAGGGTGTGTAGGCGTGCCTGGGCGTGCTCATGGGCAGCGAGGATGTCGCCACTGTCGAAGCTGTATCGCAGCTCGTAGCGCAGGCGCCCGTCGAGCCCTGCTAGGTGCAAGTGGGAACTTAGCAGAGGCGCTTGCGGTCCCGCACCACCAACGGCGGCTTGACCGGCGACCGTAAGATCGAGGTCGCCGAGCACGCTATGGTGGGATTCAGCGAGGCGTAGGCAATGGGGTATCGGTTGCCGCCATGTGCATGCCTGCCCCGACGCCAACGGCGGGTGAAGTAGCGCGATTGCGGTCGCGGCGAACCCCGCGACGCGGCGCGCGGTGAGAAAGTGCCGCGTGTGCGAGATCATCCGTAACCGTACTCCGAGGCGGACGTTCAATGCCCCGAGTTAACACCCGTGTGTAGGCTGTGGGCGTGACCGCCGTCACATCGTGCGGCGGTGGGGAGCGAATGGCCTTAGCTTGCGGCAGCGCCAATTGCCAGGCGCTACCATGCAGGCGGGCTCGGGTGCAGGCGGGAGCGAAATCGGGCGATGGCAGAGAAACAGGGCGTAGGCGAGAACGGCTTGAGCACCCTCGCCGTGGCCAACTATCGCTCCCTGCGCGAACTCATCGCGCCGTTGGGCGGGCTGAACGTGGTCTGCGGTGCGAATGGCAGCGGCAAATCGAACCTCTACCGAGCCCTGCGCCTGCTGGCCGCGGCGGCGGCCGATGGCCCCGTGGGGCCGCTGGCGCGCGAGGGCGGCTTGTCCTCTGTGCTGTGGGCAGGGCCGGAGACCGTCGGCGCTCGCATGCGCCGCGGGGAGGTGCCGGTGCAGGGACAACCCCGCCAGCACGTGGTGCGCCTGCGTTTGGGTTTCGGTGCCGATGACTTCGGCTATGCCATCGGCCTAGGGCTTCCCGACTCCAATCCGCAGGTGGTGCTCGCCGACGGCAGCCGACGTAGCTCGCACTTTGGTCGTGATCCTCAGATTAAGCACGAGTGCATCTGGGCCGGGCCCGCGTGGCGCCCTGCCTCCACCCTATTGGAGCGGCGTGGACCGATGGTGCGCGTGCGGCGAGGGCGCGAGTGGCACGTCGTGACCCAACACATGAGCGCCTTCGACAGCGTGCTCACCCACCTCGCCGACCCCGAGCAGGCGCCGGAGGTGCTCACGCTGCGAGAGCGCATGCGCGCGTGGCGCTTCTACGATCACCTGCGGACCGATGCCGAGGCGCCCGCGCGGCAGCCTCAGGTGGGCACGCGCACCACCGCGCTCGACGATGAAGGTCGCCACCTAGCGGCCGCGTTGGAGACTATCCGTGAGATCGGCGACGTCGCTGCCCTCGACGAGGCCATCGACTACGCGTTCCCGGGCACATCAGTGGACGTTCAGGCGAGCGAGGCCGGGTGGCTCTCCGTGCGCTTGCATCAGGCTGGGCTGCTCCGGCCCTTGGATGCGAGTGAGCTTTCCGATGGGACTCTGCGCTACCTGCTCCTAGTGGCGGCCCTACTCACCCCGCGCCCGCCGCCGCTGATGGTGCTCAACGAGCCGGAGACTAGCCTCCATCCAGATCTATTGCCTGCATTGGCAAGGTTGATCGTTACGGCTTCGTCGCGCACGCAGGTGTGGGTGGTCTCTCACGCGTCGCGCTTGATCGCCGCCCTCGAGGAGGCCGAGCATTGCCAGACGCTGCAGCTAGAGCGTGAGATGGGGGAGACGGCCGTGGGCGGGCAATCGATGCTCGATCAGCCGCCCTGGCAGTGGCCCGAGGGACGAAAGTAGAGACGCGCGCCTCACGCGGCTCGAGGCACAGGGAGCCTCGGCGGACCACGCTTAGGTGGCCCAGCGGATAGAGGAGCTGGAGAGCCTTCACCAGCGCGGAGTTGCGCTACTACCAATGGGCGTGCGCGATCGATCCGCCAGTTCCGCCGTCCAGCTCTTTTCTGCAAAGTACTCTTCAGATTTGACCCTGGTTGGGCGATTCGCTAGGGTCTCGCCAATGGCTGCCCCCCAACCCCAACCCCAGATTCCGGCGGCGCTGCACAGCGCGGCGGAGGGGAATCTGCGTTTTATCCGCGCCACGATGGCGTCGGGCGGGGCTTTCACGTCCGTATCCGGGCCGGCGACGGTTTTCGCAGGAGTGATCGCGTGTGTCGCGGGCGTCTTGTCGCTGAGCGTGTCCTCGCTAGCTAGCCGATGGCCAGCGCTTTGGCTGGCCGTTGCCGCTGTCGCTGGGCCCGTAGGCATCCTCATGATGATGCGCAAGGCGGCGCGCAATGGCTCGAGCATGACGCACGGGGTGGGTCGGCGCTTCCTGTTCGCACTGGTGCCGGGCTTTCTCGCCTGCGCGCTGTTATCCCTGGCCATGCTTGTGAGCGGACAGCTGACACTGGTGCCGGCGACGTGGCTGCTGGGCTACGGGGCTAGCGTGTGCGCTGCCGGCGCCCTGTCCGTACGCGCCGTTCGTGCCCTAGGGATGCTGTGCATGGCGTGCGGTGCAGCGTGCGTCGCACTCGATCCTGCGCAACAGCAATGGTGTCTCATCGCGGGCTTTGGCGCAGCGCATATCCTCGTCGGCGCGTACATCTGGAGGCGGCACGGTGGCTGAATCGCGAAAGCGCGGCGCGGCGCGCAAGTCGCCTGCATCGTCTCGTGCGCCGCGCAAGCTCGCGGCCCTGGAGGCGGTGAGCAGCAGCATTGGGCAGGGGCCAGACAGCGATCACGATAAGCTCATCTATGAACGCATCCGCCTCGGCATCGTCAGCGCCCTGGCGGTGAATGACATGCTCACGTTCACTGAGTTGAAGCAGCTGTTCGGTCTTACAGATGGCAACCTCGCCGGCCATGCACGCAAGCTGGAACAGGCCGGATACGTGTCTTGCCGCAAGGTCTTCGAGGGCCGCACTCCGCGCAGCGAGTATCGCTTGCTGAGCAGGGGCCGCCGTGCCCTCGAGCGTTATCTCGAGCACATGGAGTCGCTGATCGCTGCGACCCGAGATCGGTGAATATTTTTTTGCACCCTAGCTTTATAGTGAAAAGTACTATGCAAAGCATACCTCAGCATGTCGCCATCATCATGGATGGCAACGGACGTTGGGCGAGCCGCCGCGGCTTACCGCGAACCGCTGGGCATCGTCGCGGCGCGAAGGCCGTACGCCGCATCGTGGAGTTCGCCGCCCAACATCAGGTGCGAGAACTTACCCTGTTTGCGTTCTCCAGCGACAACTGGCAGCGCCCCCTAGGCGAGACGACAGTGCTCATGGCTCTGCTCCAGCAATACCTCTGTCAAGAGATACGTACATGCCTTGAGCAGGGGATAGCTCTCGAAGTGATCGGCCGACGCGATCGCTTGGGGCGGTCCTTGGGTGAGGCCATCGACAGGTGCGAGGGGGCAACCGCCGCCGGCGAGCGCATGCGGCTACGGATCGCTGTAGACTATTCCAGTCGCCAGAGTATCGCGCATCTGATGATGCAGTGTGCTGCCTCGCCTTCGGCGAGGCAGGTGCTGCCATCCTCACCACCGCACAGGCGCCACCGCCTAAGCGATCAGCTCGCTAGTGTCGTGCACGCGAAGCGCCCGATCGGTGATGTCGACCTACTGATCCGCAGTGGGGGCGAGCGTCGGTTGAGCGATTTTCTGTTGCTCGAATGCGCCTATGCGGAGCTCTATTTCACCGACGTCCTGTGGCCGGACTTCACGGCGCAGAACTTCGCCACCGCCCTTGATGCCTTTGGCTTGCGGAACCGACGCTTCGGCGGTCTTTCCGAGGCGTCCGTGACAGGCCAAGACCCGCAGGTACGTCATGCCCGTTGATCGCATGCGCATGGCCGCTGAGCTGCCTGCGCCAAGCGGGAGCCAGCAGGTAACGCCCTACCGTGCACTACTCATCAACCCCTTCTACCGCAAGGACCCGCACGCCAGCTTCGGCAAACACGTGCTCACCCCAACCTTGGCGTTGACCAGCATCGCCGGCGCCACTCCGAGTACTTGGCACGTGGATTACTTCGATGAGAACCTGCTGCAAGGGCCGCCACCGAGCGTACCCTTGCCCCAGGTGGTGGGGATTACCGTGCATTTGACCTTTGCGCAGCGCGCCTACGCACTCGCCGCTTGGTATCGCGCGCAGGGCGTTCTCGTCGTGCTTGGCGGTCTGCACGTGACTTCCTGTCCGGAGGAAGCAGCGCCCCATGGCGATGCGCTGGTGATCGGTGAGGGGGTCGCGTGCTGGCCTCGGGTGCTGGAAGATGTGAGCCGCGGCGAGCTACGGCCCGTGTATCAGGGTGATTATCGACGCCCCTACCGGGATGACCCGCCGCCCGCTCGCCACCTCCTGCCTCGCGGGCAGTTCCTCACCACCAGCAGCGTGATCGCCACCCGCGGTTGTCACAACCGCTGTGGCTTCTGCTACCTCGCCACCGATGGTCTACACATGCCCTATCGTATGCGTGAGGTGCAACAGGTGGTCGATGAGATTCGTGAGGACGGCCAGCCCTACGCGGTGTTCACGGACAACAATCTCGGCTCGCGACCGGAGTACCTTTGGGCGCTGTGCCAGGCACTGGCACTGCTGGACATCATTTGGAGCGCCGCGGTGACCGTCGATGTCGCTGACGATCCGCTCCTGGTGCGTGAGATGGCCTTGGCTGGGTGCACGGGCGTCTTTATCGGCTTCGAGTCGCTCAACGACGCCAACATCGCTGCGGCCCGCAAACGTTCACCCTCAGCGGAGGACTACGCGCGCCGGATCGCCCTGTTTCATGACTGCGGTATCCAGGTAAATGGTAGCTTCGTCTTCGGCTTCGATCACGACGATGAGGAGGTTTTCGCCCGCACGGTGGAGTGGATCGAGGCACAGCGCCTGCAGTGTGCCACCTTCCATATCCTGACGCCCTATCCGAAGACACCGCTGTTTCGACAGCTCGAGGCGCAGGGTCGCCTGCTGCATCGCGATTGGTCACGCTACGACACGGCCCACGTCGTGTTCGAGCCGAAGCTGATGAGTGTAGAGCGCCTCGCCGAGGGCTACGCCTGGAGCTACCGACGCTTGTTCTCCCACCGGTCGATCTGGCGACGGCGGCCTAGCGACTGGCGCGCTGTAGCGCCCTACCTGGCGATGAGCTACCTGTACAAACGCAGCAACTGGCTATGGCAATGGCTGATTCAACACCGCCTCACGGGCGTGGCGTGGGCACCGCTTATCGAGGTGTCTCGGCGCCGGCACCTGAGGTTTCGCAGAAGCTTGCGTCAATGCTCGCCGGGCGAAGGGCGTGGTGCCGTTGGGAGCGTTGTCTCTCCGGGCGTTTGACCCGAAGGGAGGACCGATCCGCAGCAGGCCGCTGCTTCCTGGCGACACTGACCGGGTGATGTCAACCTATCGCTTCTGCTTACTTAGTGGCTTGCAGCAGCACAGCTCCGGCACGCGGCAGCAAGCTGCTGGCGGTGGGTCATTGGCACGTGTGGATTCCCACGGCTCTTCCGTGGCTTTGCCTCTTAAGCGGGCGCACGCTCGCGGCCTGGTGGGCCCGGAGTACTGCCCACGCGACGAGCATGGTGCGGTGCGAACTCGAGACGCCTTTACGCACAGTGGAGTAGGATCCTCGTCGTGACTGGCGCGGGCCCGCGAGACAGTCGATAGGCTGGCCAACCCCCCGGACCGCCCCACCGCCCAAGTGATAGGAGAGAGCTCAAGATGAAAGCCGACAAGTTGATCGCCCTGATGACTACCGCCGCACTCGCCCTAGGGGCAGCCACCATGGCCGAGGCGGGGCCGTTCAAGACCAAAAAAGGCAAGGGTGGCAGTGAGGTACAGGGTGCTGCTGGCACCGAGACCAGCACCGGTAACGATGATCTCGCGCGCTGCGACAAGCCGATGGGTGCGCTCGCCGTGGTAGAGCCACAGGATTATGTGATGCAGGCCCTGTCCCGCTATCAGCTGGGATCGCCCTCGGGCTTGATCCGGATGATGGTTCAGCAGTCCAACTGCTTCATCGTGGTGGAGCGCGGCATGGCGATGAACAACATGATGCAAGAGCGTTCCCTGGCGGACTCAGGGCAGCTGCGGGAGAGCTCGAACATCGGCGGTGGGCAGATGGTCGCCGCGGACTTCGTACTGACGCCGGCGGTCGTATTCTCCGACGACAATGCGGGTGGCGTGGGCGGTGCCATCGGAGGGTTCATCGGCCGACGCAGCCGCATCCTCGGTGGAGCGGCCGCCGGCGTGCAGTTCAAGGAGGCACAGACCAGCATGCTCGTTACGGATGCGCGTTCTGGCGTGCAGGTGGCGGCCGCGGAAGGGAGTGCGAAGAAAGCTGACTTTAACTTCGGAGCCTTGCTAGGTGGAGGTGGGATCGGCGGTGCCGGTGGTGGCTACGGTAGCACCGACCAGGGCAAGATCCTCGCTGCCAGCTACGCAGACAACTTCAATCAGATCGTTCAGGTGGTGCGCAACGATCCGAACCTACAGCGAAACGTAGGTACGCTAGCGGAAGAGGCCGGTACGGTCACGATCGCCGGTGCGGTGTTCAATGAGGGCGATGTAATTCAGCCGAAGATAGGCAACGTGAAGTTGATGGCGAATCCTTCGGACGGTGCCTCTGTGGTGGCGACCTTGCCGCGCGGTTCGGAGATGGTTTACATGGGAGCCGCTGAGGGCAACTACCTGCAGGTGGAGACGGCCGAGGGCGGTGGTTGGGTCAAGAAGGCGCTCGTCAAGCACTGATGGTTGGCGCCTAGTCCAAATAAAAGGGGCGGATCGAAAGCGAACCGCCCCTTTTTCGCAACCGGCGTCGGAGTGCCTCCAACGCCAGCCTGTCGACAGCGCTTACTCAGCCGCTTCCAGTAGCACGGCCGCCGTGCGACGCGAGGCCGCCCCCGGCAGTGCCCGCACCCCGTCGGTCATCAGCATGATGCCGATTTCCTGAGAGTTCTCCGGCAGCTTGCCGAAGTCGCTGATCTCCACCAGCCCTTGCGTGCGGCCGGGGATATCCTCGGCGGCGCCGACGTACTGCTCACCGGCCGGCGTGATGGTGATGCCATCGATGGTGTCGGTGACGCCCGTGCCAAAGTAGAAGTCGATCGCTTCGAAGCGCGCGTTCACCGGCGTCACACCGATATCCTCCGCCGTAAGACCCACCTGCTCACCGCAGATGAGCAGCTGCACGTTGCCGCTGTTCATCGAGTGCACGGTGAAGAAGAACGCGGATTGTTCGCCCGTGGCGAGGTCTTCCACGAAGGTGGCCTGGTTGCTGTTGGAGACCGCAGGGTCGAGGTCTTGGTTGAAGATCGCGAAGTCGTCGGTGCCGTCACGATCCGTATCCAGCACCACCTGGTAGCGCACCGGGAAGAGGTGCGTGGAGGTCTCCCAGGCGTTCACCCCGAAGGCCCACGTGAAGCCCGCCGCGCAGGTGGACTCGAAGGTGGCCACGCCCGCGGCACGCAGGTCAGGTACCGGGCTTTGCGCACCGGCATCACCTTCCGGCAGGTCGTCGCTCGTGCCCAGGAGGGAGAACGAGTCGATCTGCGCGGTGCCGAAGGCGAAGTTGGTCAGGCCCACGGTAGCGCCGTCGTTGCCGGTGGTGAACTCGAAGCTGTCGGGTATGGTGTGCGATACCTTCAGCGGCAGCACGTGCCAGGGCACGGTCAGCTCGTGGTCCTCGGCCGTGAGCACGAGGTAGCCGTCGATCTCCTGTGTGGTCAGCGGGCCGGGGTTGTTGCCCGCGATGCCGGAGTCCATGGCGTTGTCCGGCAGGTTGGCCGGGGTGATGCTCAGGGTCACCGGCACCGTTGCCGTGCTGCCAGGGGCCACGGTGATCGTCTCGGCCACCTCGACGGCGGCGGCGCCTGAGGCGGCGTCCTCCTCGTAGCGGAAGGTGGGCGTGATCGTGTAGCTCAGGGGCTCGTCGGAGACGTTCTTCACCGCCAGATTGCGCACGCGCGTGGCCGTGGTGCGGCCGGCGCGCACGACACCGAAGCTGAGACCACCGCCGGCCTCGTCGTCAGCATTGTAGGCGATCGCGGGCAGGGCGAAGGAGCTGTCGACACGGACCTCACCGCCGCCGATGCGCGAGATCGGTGCGAGCAGGGAGAAGGTGTCGTCATTTTGGATGTCGGTTTCCGCACCGTTGATCAGCGCTTGCTTCAGCTCGAGCGGGCTAGCATCGGGGTTAGCTTGCTTTAGCAGGGCGGCGGAGCCCGCCACCATCGGCGCGGCGCCGGAGGTGCCGCCGAATACGCGACGATCGATGCCCGTGCCTGCGGCAACGGACACGTTGGCACCCGGTGCGCCGATTTCCGGCTTGATGCGGTTGTCGAAGCCCGAGGGCCCGCGGGAGGACGAGGCCACCACGCTACCGACCAGGGAACGGGTGTTGGCTGGATCGAAGGTGACCTCCGTGTCGCTACCGCGCAGAGGATCGCCCGAGGTCTGGCCGATCATGAAGCCGGGGATTTCTGGCTCTGGCGTGTTGCCACCGAAGCCGCCCGGGAAGGGCGCGTCCGGCACGTTCTGGGCGATGATGCCGAGGATGCCACCGGCCTGCTCGATGTTGAAGATCTTCTCGGAGAAGAAGCAGACACCGCGGTCGACCATCACGATCTGGCCGTCGAGGGAACCCGGCGGGAAGGGGTTGGACTCGGTGGGGTTGTCCGGGTCGAGGCTGCAGCCGTCGAGGGCACCGCCCTCGCCGTCGCCATATTGGACGACGCCGGAGATCACTTCCGTGAGCTCCGCGGACCAGGTCTGGAAGGCCGCGTCGACGTTGCCGAAGTCGGCGATCTCCGCCAGCTGGAAACCTGCAGACGGAACCTGCGTCTGGGCTACGGACAGGGCCGTGGCCGCGGCGGCGGGCGTGCCCGTGATGTAGGGGTTGTCGGCGCTGTTGCCGGCGGAGGCGACGGTCAGGATGCCCATGGCCGTGGCGTTGTCGACGGCGGCGGAGAGATCGTCGTCGAAGGGCTGGCCGTAGTTGGCGCCGAGGGACATGTTGATGATGTCCACGCGGTCATCCATGCTGCCGTCGCCGTTGGGATCGAGGGCGTACTCCATGCCTTGGATCAGCGCGGTGCCGCTGCAGGACGAGGATACGGCGGAGCAGACCTTCACTGCGTAGATATCGACTGCCGGTGCCACGCCGAGGTTGCCGCCTATGATGTCGGCGACGTTACTGCCGTGACCTTCGAAGTCGATGGGATCGTCGTCGGGGATCAGGTCGCCATTGGGCCACACTTCGCCCACGAAATCGAAACCTTCGATCACCCGATCGGTGGGGAACAGACCGTCGCGGGAGGTGTTACGCGGATCGGCCGTATCGGTGCCGTAAGCCGCCTCATAGGCTTCCAAGGTACCCTCGCCACCGAGGTCGGCGTGGGTGTAGTCGACGCCGCTATCGAACACGGCCACCGTCACGCCCTCACCGTCGAAGCCGAGCTCTTGCACGGCCGAGGCGCCGATGTAGGGCACCGTGTCTTCGAGCTGGTTGGTGTAGATGCCTGTGCGACGCACGCTGAGGACTCGCCGGTCATCACGCAGCGTCTTCGCTTCGGCTTCGGTCATGCTGACCAGGAAGCCGTTGGTGGCTAAGTACAGCTCGCTGATCACCCGACCGCGCAGCTTGGCCAGGCGATCGCGGCGGAAGCTCGCGTGCTGCGCGTCGATGTTCGCGCGCACGCCCCCGCGGGCGACTGGCGCGGCACGCAGGCGTACGAGGTAGTCGGCACGCGCGGTCGGCGCGGCAGGTGCGGCCCGCAGCACGGGCGTGGCGAGGCGTGCACCCTCCAGGCCCTTGTGGCTGGGACGAGTGGTGATGTCGCCGGCGTTGGCCGACGCGGCGAGGGCGGTAACGCTCGCCGTGAGGCCGATGCGCGCAAGCGCTCTCAGCCCAGTCCCCTGACTCTTCTTCGGCATGGTGTCCATCCTGTGAGGTTATGTCCGTAATGCGTGCGATCCGGGGCGCGCAGGCGGCGCGGACCCCGGCCGTGCGACCCAGAAAAATACAGCATGCGGGCGGAGCGACAAGGGAATCTTATGTCGTAACCTTGGAGCGATATGTCTGCCGTCGAATGTGGCCCACAAATCGGGCGCTGGCTCCCGGGTCGCGGCATGGTTTCAGGTCGCCACGCGGTATCTGCAGTGCATCATGGCGCGGACTCTTCTATCGTCAGCTGACCGTAGACCCGTTCAGGGAGGATTCGGATGACGATCGATGGCGCGACGATAAAGGGGGAAGGGGCCGCCACTCTCCTCGCAGTGATGGTGCTGCTGGGCGTGGTCCAGCCCACCCGTGTGCAGGCCCAAAGCGATTGGCCGTGGCCTGAGGACGTGCCCAGCGCCTCCAGTGAGACTCCCGCCCTCGCTGGCGGCCGCCCGGACATCGTGCGCTACCTGATGGCCCGCGGTGCGCGCGGCGCCTTGTCACCGGATGGGCGTCAGCTGGCCTACGTGACCGGCGTCACCGGCGAGCCCCAGCTGTGGACGATACCGGTGGATGGGGGCTTTCCGGTGCAGCTCACCTTCGGTCGCGGCGTGCGCAGCTTCCGCTGGGTGCCCGACGGGTCCGCCATCGTCTACGGCGCCGACCGCGACGGTAACGAGCGCCAGGGTTACACGCGTATCAGTGCGGACGGTTTGCGCGAGACGCAGGTGCTGCCCGCCTCGGAGGCCTTCGTCGTGTTCGGCAGCTTCGCAAGCGACGACGAGCACTTCACCTACGCCACCACTGCGCGCAACGGGGTCGACTTCGATATCCACGTGGCCAGCCTCTTGAGCGATGAAGATCGCCAGGTGTACGAAGGCAACTTCGGCTTCTTCGCGAACGCCTGGCAGCCGAATGGGGAGGCGGTCATCGTCACGGAGACGCGCGGCGAGGACGCCGTGGACGTGTACCTCTTAAATGCGCAAAGCGGCGAGATCGCGCCCCTGTTCAAGCCGCAGATCGCTGCCGAGTACAGCGCGTTCGTCTGGGATGGGGACGGGAGCGGTTTCTACCTGCTGACCAATCAGGATCGCGAGTATTCGGCGCTCGCCTACTTCGCCATGGCGACAGAGCAGCTACGCGTGCTGGAAGCGCCGGATGCGGACGTCGAGAAGTTGGCTGTGTTCGCCGACGGGCGCTACGTCGCGTGGTGCGTCAACGACGGGGGTTACAGCCGCCTTCAGGTGCGCGATCTGCGCACGGGGCGCACCCTGTCCGCCCCGCAAGTGCTGCCACGCGGTGTTTACGACCTGAGCGGCGCCGATCACGCGCCGCGCTTGATGGTGCAGGTGACTGGCCCGCGCACGCCGGGCGATCTCTGGGTATGGGACCTAGCTGCCAACGAGACTTACGCGGTCGTACCCGCCACGACCGCAGGCCTCGATCGATCGGTGATGGTGGAGCCCCAATCGCTTTACTTCGAGGCGCGCGACGGTGTGCGCCTGAACGGTCTACTCTACCTGCCTAACGATATTTCTGACGAAGGTCCGAAGCCGCCGGTGGTGATGATGGTGCACGGCGGCCCAACCGGGCAGGCGCGTCCGAGCTTTCGTGCGGTCACCCAGTACCTTGTCGCCCGCGGCGTGGCCGTGTTCGATTTGAATTTCCGCGGCTCAACCGGATTCGGCAAGCGCTTCGCCCGCCTGGACAATCAGCGCCAGCGGCCGAATGCCGTGCGCGACATGGCCGACGCGGTCGGGTTCCTGCGCGAAGACGGTCGTGTGAATGCGGACCGCGTCGCCCTGATGGGCGGCTCCTACGGCGGGTACCTCACCAACGCCGGCCTCGGCGAATACCCCGATCTCTTCGCGGCGGGTGTGTCCTTCGTTGGCGTGTCCGATTGGGTGCGGGCGTTGGAGCAGGCATCGCCCGCCCTGAAGGCGAGTGATCGCATCGAGTACGGCGATATCAACGATCCCGATGATCGCGAGTTCTTCCGCAGTATCTCGCCTATCAATAACGTCGATCGCCTCAAGGCGCCGGTGCTCGTGATTCATGGGGCGAACGATCCACGGGACCCGGTGAGCGAGTCCGACCGCTTCGTGCAGGCTATCCGCGACAACCTGGGGCAGGCGCAATACCTACGTTTCGCGGACGAGGGTCACAGCATATCGCGCCTGGGCAACCGGGTGACCGCTTACACGCGAGTGGCGCAGTTCCTGGAGCAGCATCTGGGGATCGATTAGGGGAAGTTAGGCAGTTGCCTCTGGTGGGGTCGCGATCGCACTCCAGGCGGTCTCGACCCGGGCGCTCAGCGACCACCGGACCCCTTGGCTTCTCGTGTCCGGAAGCCAGGACGATGAACTCCTAGGACGGTGGCTGCAAAGGTGCAGCCACCGTCCCAGCCGCGAGCCACGGGGCTAGAGGTCGGCAACCTCCAGCACTTCGATGGGCCCAAGTTCCAGTGCTTCGACTTGCTCGCGAATGGCGCTTAGGTCGCCCACGATCACCCATGTGATGGGCTTGTCCGCAAGCACTCGCTGGGCCTGCTCATTCACGGCCTCGGTCTCCAGCGCCTTGTAGCGGGGCACCAGCGTGCGCACGTACTCGTCCGGGCGGCCGTAGCGGGCGTTGGAGAGCATGGCGCCGAGCACGGCCCCTGCGGTCTCGAACTGTCCGGGCAGAGACCGAACGGCGTTGTTCACCACGCGGGCCACCTCGTCGTCGGTGGCGGGGCGTTCGCCGGTGTACTGCGCCACCTCGCGCTGCATCTCGGCGATGGCATCGCCCGTGCGATCACTCTGCACGGGCGCATAGAGCAACCAGGGGCGCTGGCCGCGGGCGTCGTAGAGAATGCTGTAAGCGCCGTAGGCCCAGCCCTTGTCCTCGCGTAGGTTCATGTTAATTCGCGCGGTAAACTGACCACCTAGGGCGTCGTTCATGGTCTCGATCGCCATGTTTGCGGGGTCACCCTTAGGCGGCGCGAGATGGCCTGCCAGGATCAGCGTCTGAGGGGCCGCCGGGCGATTGATCAGGAACACGCGCGAGCCTTCCTGGTCGGGCACCTCGGCCACCACCTTCTCCGGCGGGCTGTCGATCGTGTCCTTCCACTTGCCGAAGTGCTTCTCCAGCATCGGCACGATGCTGTCCAGATCCGTATCGCCCGCCACGTAGATCGTCGCGTTCGAGGGACGAATCCACCGGCGGTGAAACTCCTGCAAGTCCTCGCGCGTGAGCGAGGTGATGGAGGCTTCCGTTCCAGAGCCAGTGAAGGGAATGGCGTAGGCATGGCCCTCGCCGTAGAGCAGGGGCGGTAGGGCGCGCAGGGCGAGGCCCACGGGCTGTACCTTCTCCTGGCCGATCGTGGCCAGCCAGCGCCGCCGCAGGCGCTCGATTTCTGCCTCGGCGAAGAGCGGCTCGCGCACGACGTCCGCGAACAGCTCCAGCGACGGGTCCAGCTTCTCAACGAGCGCGGACAGGCTGGCGGTGGAGACATCGAGGTTGGAGCCCGCGCTGATGCTGGCGCCGAGGCGCTCCGCCGTGGCGCTGATCTCGAGCGCCGTGCGGTCTGCCGTGCCCTCATCGAGCATGGCGAGAGCGAAGCTCGAGGTGCCGAGCTTTTGGCCGACGTCGGCGGCGTAGCCAGCATCGAACTGAATCGCAACGTTCACCACGGGCACGGTGGATCGCTTGGCGAGGGCCACTTCGATGCCGTTCGATAGTGTGGCGCGCTCTATGGTCGGGAAGCTCAAGTTGGCCTCACCCGTCAGCTCAGGCAGGCTGGAGCGATCGACGCCGGCGCTAGCGGCGCTGGGCTCACCATAGGGGCTCACGACCAGCTGGTAGTACCCACGGGTCAGCCAGTCGTTTGCGATCGCCTTCACTTCCTTAGGCGTAGCCTGGTTCAGGCGCGCCAGGCGAACGGCGTAGTCGGCCGGGTTGCCCGCGTAGAGCTCGCCACGGGCTAGCGTGGTCGCCTTGCCGCCAAAACCCCCGACCTGCTCTAAGCCGCGTACCACACCCGCTTCGATCGACGTGCGTGCACGCTCGATCTCATCGTTGGTGGGGCCGGATTCTAGAAACGCGGCAATCGTGGTATCGAGGATGTCGATGGCTTGGTCGAGATCAGCGTCCGGGTTGAGGGTGACCTCAATATCGAAGTTACCAGCGATCTCCAGCTCGCTCATGCTCGCGGACACGCTCGTGGCTAGCTGCTTGTCGTAGACCAGGGCCTTGTACAGACGCGAGTTCTTACCGCTGCCGAGCGCTGCCGCGGCGAGATCCAGACGCTGCACCTGAGGGTTGTTGGTGGCAGGGGCCGGCCAGGAGCGGTAGATGCGCGTCTGCGGCACACGGTCTTGCATGGTCTCGTACACGTTGGCGTCGAGGCGTGGCACCCACTCGCGCCGGCGATGCAGGGGTGGCCCGGGCGGGATATCCCCGAAGTACTTGTCGACCAAGGCCTTCGCAGTGGCCGCGTCTACATCGCCCGCGAGTACGAGCACGGCGTTGTTTGGGCCGTAGCGGGTGGAGAACCACTCCTTTACGTCGTCCACAGAGGCGTTGTTGAGGTCCTCCATAGAGCCGATTGGCGACCAGCGGTAGGGATGGCCTTCCGGGAAGATTCCCTCCAGCATCTTGTAGTTAACTAGTCCGTAAGGTTGGTTGTCGCCCTGGCGTTTCTCGTTTTTCACCACATCGCGCTGCTCGTCGAGCTTATCCTGGGAGATCGCGCCGAGCAGGTGGCCCATGCGGTCCGATTCGAGGAACAGGGCGAGCTCCAGGGCCGGCGTAGGTACCGTCTCGAAGTAGTTCGTGCGGTCGAAGTAGGTGGTGCCGTTTAGTTGCGTTGCGCCGACGTCCTCGAGGGGGCGGAAGAACTCGTCGTCGTAGTTCTCCGAGCCGTTGAACATGAGGTGTTCGAACAGATGGGCGAAGCCGCTCTTGCCCTCGGGTTCATCCTTGCTACCCACGTGGTACCAGATGCTCACGGCCACAATCGGGGCCTTCCGATCCTCGTGCACGATGACCCGCAGGCCGTTGTCGAGCACAAACTTCTCGTAGGGGATGTCGATGTCGGCGGCGCTGACGTTGCTGGTGACGGTCAGGGCGAGCGCAAGGGCTGCGAGGCGGGCCAGCCAACGGGACCGGGGGGCGTTGCTCATCCGGGGTTCTCCACGACGCATAACGGGACGGACTGCGAACCCTACTAGATGCGGCAACCCACTGCAGCGTCGCGGGTTTCCGCTGACCGAAACGTCACGAATCTCCGCGGCGTCTGGCCATGAGCAACGCCGCCGTTGTGAGTGGCGCACCGCCGATAGGCTGAGTGCAAAATCGGAATATTCGCCGCATGGCGCGAACCGCGCGCGTTCCGCAGACCGAGCCTATGACCTGGGCAATCGAGTCAGCCTATTGCGCGCTCCGTGGCGACGGACTCTCGTGGAGCGCCCGAGTCTGGGGCGCAGCCGACGCTCGTCGCCTGCGCATATGCCCAGAGTCCCCAGCATGGCGTCAGTACGGATCCAGTCGCCACTGCCCTTGTCGGCGCTTCCCGTGCGATCTACCAGCGCCAGAGGCGGGCCACATAGCCCGCGGGAAAGGAACTCTCGTCTGCGGGTAGCTGCACGAAGCCCGGGCTGCCGGCAAGGGCCGCGAAATCACCTGACGTATTCGTTGGGTTCGGTAGGGCCAGGGCGACGCCATCCTCCTCGCGGTGTGCGAGGCGTACGGGCAGATGGTAGTACAAGGCAGGCTTGAAGGTTACGGTCTCCGCCATCTGCACCCACTGTGGCGCGGGGGTGGGTAGCCCCATGGCGTGGTCCAGTGCGGGGAGCACGTAACGGGCGAGACAGACGAGGCTCGACACGGGGTTGCCTGGCAGGGCGAACACGCACACGCTGCGCGCTGGGTGCACGCCGAACCACATGGGGCGGCCCGGGCGCTGCTGGATGCGATGGAAGACGCGCTCCACGCCGAGCTTGTTCAGGATCGTCGGCAGATGGTCGAACTTACCCATGGACACGCCACCGGTGAGCACCAGTGCATCCTGTCGTTCCAGGTGTCGCGCGATGGCGCGCTCGAGAAGCACCGGGTCGTCCATGAGTGCCTCTACCGCCAGGTGCTGGTGGCCGCGTGCGCGCAGGGCGGCGCTGATCGCGAAGTCGTTCGATCGCCGAATCTGATGGTCCTCGATCGGTGCGCCGGGAGTGATCAGTTCACTACCCGTGGGTAACACGGCGATGCGCGGTCTGCGCGACACCTGCACGGTGGCTCTTCCGCTGGACGCGAGCACGGCGAGCTCCGGTGGGCCCAGGTAGGTGCCGGGGGTGAGCAGCGTGCTGGCGCGCAAGTAGTCCGAGCCCTGCGGGTGAATGAACGTGTGCTGCACCGGGTCGGCATCATCAGCGAGCTGCAAGTGGACCGAGCCGTCTGCCGACTCTTCCCGAGCAAGTCGCTCTATGGGCACCACACAGTCGGCGCCGTAGGGAAGCGGCGTGCCGGTCATCACCTCCACGCAAGTGCCTGGGTCGATCACCTGCATCGGGGTGGCGCCCGCCGCCTGGGTGCCCAGGGAGCGAAAGCGCGTGATGCCGCTGGCGTAGGACGCGTAGCACAGCGCGATGCCGTCCATGGTCACCCTGTCGAAGGGGGGCTGGTCGCGCTCGGCGACGATCGGCTCGCGCAGTACCTCCCCCCCGGCGCGCTCGAGCGGCACCGCTTCAGCGGTAAGCTGCGGACAGGTCTCGAGGATGCGCTGGAGGGCGTCGTGGGGTCGCAGAAGCATGGGCATCATGTCAGCGATACGGAACTGCAGGTCAAGCCTAGCAGAAGCGGATTTCCTGGCTTGGAAGTGGCGGCGACCGCGCTAGCAGGTATCGCGCGCGCTAATCGCCACAGCGTCGCCGCTCTGCCCGTACCACTGGGCAACCTCGCGCTGCTTGCGCCGGCTTACGGGGACGCGTAGATCGGTGGACAGCTGGCACCCCACGCCGAGCCTCGTCGCAGGACAGGGCGCACATGGGCGTCGGCGACCCAATGGGAGCCATGGACGAGCAGGCCACCGTTCGAGGCGACACCTTGGGGCGACTCGTGGCCTAGGAGAGGGTCACGCACCCGTAGGTCGATGCGCCGCCCGCGCGATCTATCGGCCCGCTACGGCGGGCCGATAGGTGAGTGGAAGGTCAGAACTGGTTGTCCTGCGATCCGCGCTTGTGGCGTGCACCCGGGTGGCCGCTGGGGTGTAGCTGGTGCACCTCGGTGGCATCGATCTGCCCGTCGCCGTTGCCATCTGCCCGGTCGAAGTGCGGCGTGGGGCCGCTCTCGAATTCCAGCTGACTTACGAGGCGGTCGCCGTCCTGATCGAACTGCGCCAGCATCCGCTCGTGTCTGTGCTGAGCCTGGTCGCGCCCTCGTAGGCGCTCGGGTATGTCGAGTTCGCTGAAGTAGCCGTCGCCGTCGCGATCAAGCATGGCGAAGTGGTCGGTTCGGGCGGCCACGAACTCCTCGCGGCTGATCAGCCCGTCATCGTTGGTATCGACTTCAGCCAAGCGCTCGGACATGTCTGGGCGTTGACCTCGCCCGGCGCCGGGATCGGCCAGGGTGACAGCGCTAGCACACACCAGCGTGACACCGAGCAGCAGTGGCGTGGAGAGGGTTTTCGGAAGGTGTATCATCATATTGCTCCTGATAAGTTCCTTGAACCATCAGCGAGGGCTGCGACTCAGCCCTGCCTTGAGCATCACAATGCCCCACGCACCTTGCACGGGAATAAGCCGATTGTGAGCGTACGCGGCTGCCGAGTGGTGGTCGCGTTACAAATGGCTCACAGAGGTTCGGTAGCGGCGGCTCCACCCACGACTGAGCGCGTGGGTGTCGAGCCGGGGGCGCGGGTGATAGGACATCACCCGCGCAAAGCGCAAGGGCGCCTAGAGCAGGCCCTTGGACTCCATGTCCACGCGCAGCTTCTTCAGCAGACCCTTGGCGGGCTTGGAGCTGGGATCGGACTCGATCGCCGCCGTGTAGGCGTCGATGATGGCGCTGGGGTCGTCGGGCTTACCAACCACGATGATGCCACCCATACGTGCGCCCCAGTGCGGCGTGCACTTGTAGACGACGATCCCAGTCTGGTCGAAGGTGATCGCCGGCAGCTGGCCCATCTCCGTCAGGACCTTCTCCTGGCCTTCGGGGACCATGATGTCGATGGTCTCCACGTTGTGACCGATCATATTGGACCAGGTCACCGTGTCGCCGGGCTCCACGTACAGGAACATCGGGTTGAACTTCACGCCCTGGGCATCGACCGTGTGGGTGGTACCGCCGGTGCTGCTCTCGTGATGGTCTGCGCTGGCGGTCGAGAAGATGCCGAATGCGCCCATGCACAGGGCCGCGAACAGGGAAGCCGTTATGGTTGTTTTCGTCTTCACAAACAAACTCCGAAACGATGGATGGAATGCGGTGTCGGGCGCCTCACTAGAGGTGGGCGGCACAGCCAGGGAAGGCGGTCGGTCGCGAGCACTCAGCGTGCGACGACGGAACGCTCCCCGGGTGCCCAACGGGCAATGGTGAGGCAGGGTACCTACGATAATTCTCTCGTTTCAACACCCTGGCCCTTGGAAACGCGTGAAATTAGATGCAAGGCGGTGCTTTCCACGTCCGCACGTTGCCGCCCAACTGATCAACTCTTGGGACCTCGCGCGTCCCGCTCAGTTCGTGCCCGCCACGTTGTTTTACGTATTCGCCTAGCAGCCGGTGGGCCACTATTCACTGTAATGAAGGCGTTACAATCGACCGATTCGCCGCTTACATGGGTCTGCTGAACTATCTCCCCATGAGTGACAGCCCGTCGATCGAGCCCCACATCGCCCTGGTGGAGGACGACCAGGAGATCCGCGAACTGCTGCAGGCCTATTTGGCCCAGCAGGGTCTGCGTGTTTCCACCTGTCGCCACGGCGCAGATCTCGAGGCCTTGCTGGCCGAGACGCCTATCGACTTGGTGGTGCTCGACATCATGATGCCCGGCGAGGATGGTCTGTCGATCTGTCGGCGCCTGAGCGCAGAGGGCAAGGTACCTGTGATCCTCCTGTCAGGTCGCGGCGATGACGTGGATCGCATCGTGGGCTTGGAGGTCGGTGCTGACGACTACCTGCCAAAGCCTTGCAATCCACGCGAGCTGATGGCTCGCATCCGCGCCGTGCTTCGGCGCCATGCGCGCCCAGTGCCGCTTGTCGCTACCCCGTCAGATGCGACGTCGTCGACACGCCAAACTCGCTACCGCTTTGCGGACTGGTCCATCGATCTCGACGAGCGTACGCTCATCGACCCCCAGGGCGCGGTGGTGGTGCTGTCCCAAGGAGAGTTCGATTTACTTAGTGCATTCGTTCGCCATCCTCGCCGCGTGCTCTCCCGTGATCAGCTTCTCGATTGGACAAGGGCTGATCATGCGGCGCCGGTCGATCGGGCGATCGACGTGCAACTCTCCCGCCTACGACGAAAGCTGGGAGACAAGCCCCGCGATCCTCAGTTGATAAAGACCGTGCGGGGCGGCGGCTACTTGCTCGCCGTCGACGTGCACCGCGCGTAGATCGCCAGGCGCTGATGGTTGTATCGGATGGTCTTGGGATGCGCGTGCTGATACTGGCGCTTGCGCTGCTCACGGCGCTACAGATCGCTCTGGTCGGGGGCAGTGCCTGGTTGCGCGTGCGGGACTTTGGCATGCCCCTTCGCCCTACGCTGGTTGCGCAAACGGTGGCTACCGTCGAGCTGCTTGAGGCAACGCCCGTCGCCGACCATGCGCGCGTACTGCGGGCCGTGAATTCTCCCCTCGTGCGCTATCGCCTGCTGTCGGTCTTTCCGGCGCAGGACCCCCATCCCGACTCGGACTTGGCGAGCGCTCATTTGGCGCAAGTGTACGAGCGGGCCCTCGCCCCGCGGGCCTTCTACGCCTACGAACGCGAGCCGCCGCCGGGCGCGGTGCGTCGACCCCGGCCGCCGCCCCGAGCCGGTGCGGATGGTCATCCTGCGCCGCGCAAGAGCGGTCCTGCGCATCGCCGTGATGGTCATGGTGTGTTTCGTTCAGGTGGCTTTGCGTTGATCGTAGAGCTCGACGGCGGCGGCGGATTGGTGATGGAGGCAAGCCCCCTGCACCGACGGCAGCTTGCGCTGTCATTGATGCTCGTGGTCAGCTCCGCGGTCGGGCTGGCTCTATTGGCGGGCCTGATATGGGCGTCCCTGGCCACCTCGCGACCCCTGGCACGCATGGCGCAAGGGATCATCGCCTTTGCTGACGACCTCCATGGGGAACCGCTGGAGGAGCGGGGCCCCGGGCCGGTGCGCCGCGTCGCCGCCGCTTTCAACCGACTCCAGGGTGATCTTCGCCGGCTAGTGGAGCAGCGGACGATGACCCTGGCGGCGATAGCGCACGACTACCGCACCTACCTCATGCGCTTGCGCTTACGCGCGGAGTACATCGCAGATGAGGCGCAGCGCGAGAAGGCGATCGCCGATCTCGATGAGATGAGTGCCTTGCTGGACGATACGCTGGCGTACGCACGTTCTGCCTCGGCCACCGCTGTCGAGGCAAAGCATGAGCCGCGTACTCTCGACCTCGTCCCCTTGCTGCGCGACCTGCTCGAGCCTCACGAGTCGGCCGGTGCATCCGTCTCCCTGCGTGTCGACAACCCGCCGGGCGAGGGCGTTCGGATCGCCCTGGCCAGCGCGCCCTTGCGCCGCGCCCTCGGCAACCTTGTGGAGAACGCGGTGCGCTACGGTCGCGGTGCCCACATCGTCGTTGCGTCGGAGGAGGTCGAGGCGCAGCGTGTGTTGACGGTGACCGTGCGCGATGAAGGCCAAGGTGTGCCGGCGCAGGCATTGGCGAAGTTGACCGAGCCCTTTTACCGCGTCGAGGACTCTCGCTCGCGCGAAACCGGCGGCGCGGGCCTTGGTCTGGCGATCACCGAGGCTCTTATCGAGTCACTGGGCGGGAGCATTAGCCTTAGAAACGCGCCCGGTGCAGGGTTGGTCGCCCGTGTGTTGCTTCCCAACGTGTGCGATCGGTAGGTCGGTCCTACTGGGGTGGTTCCTGGCGCTTCCGCAAGGTCGCGAGGTCTTCCGGGCGGTCGATGTCCAGGGCGGCGTTAGGCATATCCACGGCGATGTACTCAGCGCTGCGTAACACAGCGCGAGCGCCTACATCACCGCGCAAGGCGGCCAACTCAGTGAACATGGTCTTGGGCAAGATCGCGGGCACGCCGGCGATCACCCCATCGTAGGTGCTGGCGACGGCTTGCATCCGTTGATCGGCCCAGGCGGCGAGTAACCGTCGTAGGCTCCGTGCATCGACCAGCGGTTGATCGCTCAAGAGCAGCATCAATGCGTTTGCGCGCGCCGATCGAGCCGCCGCCACGGCCAGCCTAAGGGAGCTCGCCATGCCTTCGCGCTCCGCGATGGGGTTGTCGATGAGTAGGATCGGGCGACCGCCCAAGGCCTGCGCTATGGCGGGGCGCAGCCTCGAGGTGACGACGACGCTAACTGGGGCCAAGTCCCGTTGGGCTTCCAGCACTGCATCCACGGCGTGGGCGATCAGCGCCTTCTCGCCCCAGCGTAGGAGCTGCTTGGGTCTTCCGAGCCTGCGCGACACGCCGGCCGCCAGCACCACGGGTTTGATCACACCTGCCAGCGGCGGTAACACTGGTCCCACCCCAGCGGTGTAATCGTTCATGGCTTCGCCTCCCTATCTCGAATTGGCTCAGCGCTTGCCGGAGCACATCATCGCCTTCGCGCGCGCCTTGCGCACGTGCGGCGTGCCCGTAGGGCCCGCCCAGGTGCTGCAGGCGCTACGCTGCGTGCAAGCGGTGGGGGTGCGTGAGCGCGTGGATGTGTACTGGTCGCTGCGCGCCGCGCTCGTGAGCAGGCCGGAGGAGGGCCTGCCCTTCGATCGAGTCTTCGATATGTATTTCCGGGATATGCGCGCGCTCGAGGTGGGGGTGAGCTCCCAAGCGAGCGCCCCCGCGAGCCAGCGAGCGCAGGAAGCAGAAGACGCGCCGCGACGTGGCCTCGACGGTGAGGAACCCGCAGCCTCAGTGCCTGCCATGAGCATCGGGCGGGGTGCTTGCGATCGGGAGGTGCTGAGCGAGCGCGACTTTGCGCGCATGAGTGACGCTGAGCTCGTTCAGGCGCGGGCGGCGATAGCCTCCCTGCTGCCC
The DNA here is from genome assembly GCA_039193195.1 of Pseudomonadota bacterium. Classification (NCBI taxonomy): domain Bacteria; kingdom Pseudomonadati; phylum Pseudomonadota; species Pseudomonadota bacterium. The sequence continues at coordinate 89,144 of JBCCWS010000008.1, read as the reverse complement.
GCTCTGCCAAGACGCCCCTCGCGTCGACAGGCGCGTTCGTTTCGGGGCTCGCGCGTCGACCTTAGGGCGACCCTACGCCGAGCACGGCGCTACGGCGGCGAGCCGGTCGAGCTCGTGCCAGCGCGGACGGCGTACCGCGACCTGCCGATCGTCCTACTGTGCGACGTCTCCGGCTCCATGGCTGCCTACTCACGTATGTTTCTCCACTTCGCCCATGCGCTCACCTCGCGGCGCCACCAGGTGTCCAGCTTCGTGTTCTCGACGCGACTTAGCAACGTGACGCGGGAACTTAGAGAACACGATCCCGATAGGGCCATCGAGCGGGTGAGTGGCGATGTGCGCGATTGGTCTGGCGGCACGCGCATCGCCGGGTGCTTAGGCGAGTTCAATCAGCAATGGGCCCGTCGCGTGCTGGCCGATCGTGCGCTGCTAGTGCTGCTGAGCGATGGTCTTGAGCGCGAGACAAGCGCCCAACTTGGCCTCGAGGCGGCCCGTCTCGGGCGTAAGGCCCATCGCTGGATCTGGCTCAACCCGTTGCTGCGTTACGGGTGCTTCGAGCCGAGGGCCGCTGGCATTTGTGCGCTGCTACCCCACGTCGATGAGCTGCGCCCGGCGCATAACCTGCATTTCCTCGAGTCGTTGGCGACCTTGCTTTTCGCGTAAGGGGACTCAGCCGTTGCGGGCGTGGAACTGTTGTACTTGAGCCGCGATGGACAGCGCGATGCCGGCCGGATCACGGGCGCCAAGGTCGAGGCCCACGGGGCCGTGGGTGCGCGCCGTGAGCGCGCGTGCATCGCGAAGGCCGGTTGCGCGATCGCCCGCGTTCGCCAGGCGCTCCGTGACATCGGCAAGCAGACGGCGTCGGCGCGCAGCGGGGCCCAGCAGACCGATGAAGGGCACCTCTGAAAGGGCGAGCTCCAGCAGATACGCTCGATCGCTCACGAGGTGGTGACTCATGATCACGACCGCATCGAAGCTGTCGAGGGCCAGGTGCTCGCGAAGCTGCCCCGGGATCACTTGAACGGAGTGGTCTAGGGGTGCGCTCTCAGCCGCCGCCGCTAGGCTCCCCGGCCGGTGATCTGCTTGCGTCACGTACCAACCCAGCTCCCTCGCCATGTGCAGCAGTGGTACCGTGTCTGGGCCAGCGCCTACGATTAGTAGGCGAATAGGAACATTGACTTGCGTGATCAGCACGTTGACGGGCGCGCCCCGGTGTTTTCCAAGCTCGATCCGCTCCACGCCGCCCGCGAGAGCGACGTCGCGGCAACGTTCGGTGACCTCGCTGAGGGCTGCATCGCCGAGGGCACCGCGGGCGAGGCTGATCTGCGAGCTGCTGTTCGGGTCCATCACGACCACGCTGCTGGCTAGCAAGGGATGCGGTGTGGCGGTAGCGTTGGGCGTGGGTCCAATCACCAGTGCCCAAGCTGCCTGTCGCCCCGATTGGGCGGCATCGGCGATTGCGGCGAAGGGCTGCCAGGCATCTTCGGCGCTCAGCGGTTGTAAGAGTATGTCGAGGGCGCCATCGCACCCGAGGCCTAGACCCCAGATTTCATCCTCTTCGCGGTTGCGCATGTCGTAGCGCACCACCTGCGGATGCCCCGCGGCGAGGCAACGCTCGGCGTGCAGCGTCAGGTCGCCTTCGAGGCAGCCGCCGCTCAGCAAGCCTCGATAGCCGTGTCCCGGCGCGATAAGCATCTGCGCCCCGGCTTTGCTGTAAGTGGAGCCGGCTGTGTCGATGACCGTGGCGAGCACCATCGCTTGGGACGCCTCACGCCAGCGTTGGAACTGCTCGCATAGTGCGCGCATCGTCATGATCGCGTGCTCTTTGTAGTTGCGTTGGTGAAAGACGTGTTTTGCCCTTGATTGTGCATATTAAGCCCAGGCTCACCCACGCCCCACGCACAGAAGGCAGAAAATCGCATGCTAAGCTAAGGAATGCGTGCTCTTCGAGCACGACTCGGCAGTCGTCACTGCCTCGAAACGGGCGATGCGCCCGGGCGCCGATCGCAAGGAGACCGATGGACATCGCCGGTGAGTATCGCTTGGCGGCCCCACGCCAGCGCGTGTGGGATGCCTTGCACGAGGCGGATACCCTGCAAGCATGCCTCCCGGGTTGCGAGTCCTTGGAGAAGGTGTCCGATGAGCAGGTCAACGCGGTCCTCACGGCCGCCGTCGGGCCCGTAAAGTCGCGATTCAAGACCACGATAACCCTAAGCGAACTCGAGCCCCCAGCCAGCTACACCATGCACGGGGAGGGCAAGGGTGGCGCGGCGGGCTTCGGGCGCGGAAGCGCCACGGTTGCGCTGGCGGAGGATGGACCGGAAACGGTGTTGACCTACGAGGCAACGCTGAAGGTAGGGGGGAAGCTGGCACAGGTGGGCTCACGGCTCGTGGTCGGCGTGGCGCGCAAAATCTCGGACCAGTTCTTCGCCGCGTTCGCTGAGCGCATAGGCGCCGATTCGCAGAGCTCCCAGATGCCTACGGAAGAGGACGCAGCTACACGCAAGCGCTCAAGCGCGTGGCGTGTCACGGTCGGCGCGCTAGCGTTCATCATCGTGCTATGGGTACTGTTCGGTGCGAACTGAAGCAAGACGGGCAATTCTCGCGCGCCTGCAGATGCTGCGCACGGCACAGATGGCGGATGATGTGGGCAGATGTCGTCGATGAAGGTGGCAATGAGCGTTAACGGTCAGCAGGTGAATGCCGACGTGGAGCCGCGCTTACTGCTCGTCGATTTTCTGCGCAACGGGCTCGATCTCACCGGCACCCACGTTGGCTGTGACACGAGCCAGTGCGGCGCGTGCGTCATTCACCTCGATGGCGTATCCGCTAAGAGCTGCACGCTCCTCGCGGTGCAGGCCGACGGTGCCGCGGTGACCACGATCGAGGGTCTCGCTGGCGCCGGTCACCTGCATCCTGTTCAGGAAGCCTTTCGCGAGCATCACGGGTTGCAGTGCGGCTTCTGCACGCCGGGTATGATCATGAGCGCGGTCGACCTTCTGCGGCGGAATACGGCGCCGACGGAGGCGCAAGTGCGCGAGTGGTTGGAAGGGAACATCTGTCGTTGCACCGGCTACCAGGGCATCGTGGATGCCGTGCTGGCCGCGGCTGAGCGACTGCGCGCTGTGGCGCGCTGAGCGAGGGCATCAGGCATGTATGCATTCTCCTATCGAGCGGTGACTTCGATCGAGGAGGCCGTGGCCGCGCTGAAGGCCGATGAGGAGGCTAAGTTCCTCGCCGGGGGTATGACCATATTGCCTACGATGAAGATACGCCTGGCTAGCCCAACGCAGCTCATCGCTTTGGACAAGCTGCCTCAGCTGGTGGGCGTCTCCCGCGAGGACAACGCGCTCGTCATCGGTGCGATGACTCGACACGCGCAGGTGGCAGGCGACGTACGCGTGAGGGAGACAATTCCCGCCCTGGCGTGTCTCGCCTCTCAGATAGGTGATCCGCAGGTGCGCAATCGAGGCACCTTGGGCGGGTCCGTGGCCAACAACGACCCCGCCGCCGACTACCCTGCCGCGCTCCTAGGCCTAGGCGCCACCGTGTACACGGATCGTCGAGCGATAGGGGCGGACGACTTCTTTACGGGCATGTTCGAGACGGCGCTCGCGCCCGACGAGCTCGTGGTCCGTGTGAGCTTTCCGATTCCAACGCGCGCGGCATACGCGAAGTTCCCCAACCCTGCTTCCGGCTACGCCGTAGTAGGGGTGATGGTGGCGCAGACCAGCTCGGGTACGCGCGTGGCGGTCACCGGCGCCGGCCAGCACGTGTTTCGCGTACCGCAGATGGAGCGAGCCTTGGGGCAGCGCTTCTCCGAGGAAGTGCTGACGGGGATTGGCGTGCCCGCCGAGGTGGCACTCAACGAGGACCTGCACGCCTCAGCTGCCTATCGCTCTCATTTGGTGGGTGTAATGGCTAGGCGAGCTGTGGCTGCCGCCGGTGGCTGAATCACGCGCCGCGGCGGCAGCCGCGCAGGCGCCTCCTGACGATGTTGACGACACCGTGGCGCTTCTCGCGAGTGCCGGTTACGTCGCCTCGCGCGGCCTCGCCGCGGCGGCCTTCCTCGCCCTACGCCTGAACCGGCCGCTGTTCCTCGAAGGCGAGGCGGGCGTCGGCAAGACGGAGCTGGCTAAGGTTCTGGCGAGCGCGCTGCGCCGCGACCTGATTCGTCTCCAGTGCTACGAGGGACTCGACCTTGCAAGCGCAGCCTACGAGTGGGACTACCCTCGCCAGTTGCTGCATATTCGAGCGGCGGAGCGTCAGGCGCCCAATACGCAGTCGTTGGAGCAAGATCTCTACCGCGAACGCTACCTGATCGAACGACCGCTCTTGAGGGCCCTGCGGCCCCGGGCCAACGGGGCGCCAGTGTTGCTAATCGACGAACTGGATCGCGCAGATCCACCCTTCGAGGCCTTTCTGCTGGAACTCCTGGAGGATTTTCAGCTCTCGATACCGGAGTTGGGAACGGTGCGCGCCCCCATGCCACCTATCGTCGTGCTCACCTCCAATCGAACACGCGACGTGCATGACGCCCTTAAGCGCCGTTGCTTGTATCACTGGGTAGACTACCCAGATACGACAATGGAACAGCAGATCGTCGCCAACCGTGCTCCGCAGGTGAGTGAGGCCTTGCGCGGGCAGATCGTGGCGTTTATCCACGGTCTGCGTGAGCAGGCTCTGCTCAAGGCGCCGGGTGTGGCTGAGACCCTCGACTGGGCCAACGCCCTCACGCAATTGGGGGCCTCGTCGCTCACCGACGAGCTGGTGGACGACACGCTGGGCACGCTGCTGAAGTATCAGGACGACATGGCTCGCATCCGTGGTCCGCAGGCGGCGCGCCTGCTGGCACAGGTGCAGGGCGAGCGGTAGAGACGGACAGGACCTTGAGCGATAAGACTCTCTTCACCCATGACGATCGAACGCCGCGCAGCGAGAGGCGGGCCTTGCCGGCGACGGTAGCCGAGACGCCGGTTACCTTCGGCGCAGGTCTCGACGCGCCGCCCGCCGGCCCGCGCGACACGCTCGGTCGCCCCCTGCGTGATCTTCGCATCAGCGTCATGGATCGCTGCAACTTCCGTTGCCCCTACTGTATGCCGGAGGACAAGTTCCACCGTCACTTCCGTTTCCTCGATCCTGGGGATCGGCTGAGCTTCGCGGAGATCGTCCGCGTCGCGCGCGCGGCGACGCACCTAGGGGTGAGCAAGCTGCGTATCACAGGCGGCGAGCCCCTGCTTCGACCAAACCTAGCGGACCTCATCGCCGAGCTATCCCAGCTGGAAGGCATCAAAGACATCGCGCTGACGACAAACGGGGTATTGCTCGGTCAATACGCCGCCATGCTTAAGGCCGCCGGCCTCGATCGAATCACCGTCAGCCTCGATTCCCTCGATCCGGACGTCTTCGCTTTCATGAGTGGCGGTCGCGGCGGCGTGCCGCGCGTGCTGGATGGGATCGAGACCGCACTGGAGGCGGATCTGCGGCCAATCAAGATCAACACGGTGGTGCAGCGTGGGGTGAATGATCACACGGTGCTGGATCTGCTCGAACGCTTTCGCGGTACGGATGTCGTGGTGCGGATGATCGAGTATATGGACGTAGGCAACATCAATCACTGGCAGCACGATGACATGGTGCCCGCACGCGAGCTGGTCGACATGATCGATGCGCGCTGGCCCCTGGAAGCTGTGAAACGGCGTCATGCGAGTGATGTGGCGAGCCGCTACCGTTATGCGGACGGGCGAGGTGAGATCGGCTTCATCACATCGGTGACCGAACCGTTTTGCGGCGCCTGCTCGCGGGCTCGCCTGTCCTCTGAGGGCAAGCTCTACTCGTGCCTGTTCGCCACTGAGGGCTTCGATCTGCGCGCGCCCCTGCGCGAGGGCCTGGGCGATGCGGGGCTCGAGGAATTGGTCGGCGCCGTGTGGCGCGGGCGCACCGATCGCTACAGCGAGCAACGCGCCGAGGGCGCTCCGCGGCGCGAGAAGATCGAGATGTACTACATCGGGGGCTAGTCCGCACGCTCGTCAACGGTGCCCGCGCGCGGCCGTTATCTGAGAGAGACCTTCGGATACGGTTATGTCGCTACAGAACGCTACCATCGCTGCCAACCGCTTCGGCTTCGGTGCCCGACCGGGTGATCTGTCGGCGATCGCCAAGGACCCGCGCGACTGGCTCTTGGCCCAGCTCTCTCCGGTCCAACGCCTTCCCGCGCCTCTGCGCGATTTGCCACCGTCGCACGAAGATCTCCTTTACGAGCCCCTCGCCAGCGCGCAGCGAGAGGTCTATCGCCGCTTCGATCAGCAGGGACGGAAGAATACCGGCGCGATGCTCGATGCCCAGGCGCTGAGCAAGGCCCAACGACGGGAGGAGGCAAGGCGCGCGCAGGCGGCGAGCGAGGCTCGCCTCGCGGTTGCGGTCGGTACCGACTCCCCTTTTCGCGAGCGCTTGGTGCACTTTTGGTCCAACCACTTCAGCGTGTCGGGCACCAGTCGAGCGATGCGCTTGCTGCCCCCAGCCTTCGAGCGCGACGTGGTGCGGCCGCGTGTCACTGGCAGCTTCGCAGATCTGTTACGAGCGGCCACCCAGCACCCGGCGATGCAGCGCTACCTGGACAACCACCACAGTGTTGGACCTAGCTCCTACTACGCGGAGCACCCGCAGGCCTACGCCCATGCGCGCAGCGGACCGCGGCGCAAGACCTTGGGCCTGAACGAAAACCATGCCCGTGAGATCCTCGAGCTACACACGGTTGGTGTTGGCGGGGGCTACGATCAGGACGATGTGGAGCAGTTTGCCCGCGCGCTCACCGGATGGGGCGTACGTGAGGTGCTGGGCACGCGCGATGAAAGGCGCGCGCGCCTTCGGGCCATCGCCAGTGATGCAAATCCGCTAGATGCCCTGGCGAAGGACCTCGCTTCGTTGCGCGATAACTACCGGAAGGCGGACTGGACGACCCTTTTCTACTTCGATGCGCGGGCCCATGAGCCTGGCGCCGTCGACGTGCTGGGCAAGCGGTATGCGCACGGGGGCGTGGCGCAAGCGCAGGCGATCTTGGACGACCTGGCGACCCATCCGAGCACGGCCGACTTCATCGCCACCAAGCTGTGTACGCACTTCATCGCCGACGCGCCCCCCGGCCCAGCGGTCGCGCGGGTGGCACGGGCCTTTCGCAAGAGCGACGGAGACCTCACTGCCACCTATCGCGCCCTACTCTTGGAATGTCCGCAGGCCTGGGACGGGGCGCCGCGCAAGTTCAAGCGGCCCGAAGAGTATCTGGTGTCTGTGCTACGCGCGCTTGAGGTGCCGCCTACCGAGCTGCGCCCCTTCGTGCGCGCCATTCGCGTGATGGGGCAGGGGCTCTACCTCGCGCCGGGGCCCGATGGCTGGTCAGACCTTGAAGCGCACTGGGCCTCACCCGATGGTGTTTGGAAGCGCATGGAGTGGGCCTCGCGTTTGGCTGAACGCACCGCATCGGCCACGCGAGAGGTTGGCCAGCTCGGTGCACAGGTGCTCGGTAGTGCGTACTCCAAGACCCTTGCGCGATCCGTCGCCAGCGCTTCGTCGCCCGCACAGGCCCTCTCGCTTTTGCTCCTGTGCCCCGAGTTCATGCGGAGGTAAGCGATGCCCTTGGGCCGCCGTGAGCTAATAAAATTTATGGGTATGATGGTGGCGGCTGCGTCATGCCGCGTGTTGGCCGCTGCCCCTGGGCGGCAGGAGGACGATCCTAGACTGGTGTTACTCGTGCTGCGCGGGGGTATGGATGGCCTATCGGCCGTGCCCGCCTTCGGTGATCCACAGTTCGAGAGCGCTCGCCGGGGGCTCGCATTGGCCTCACCCGGCTCCGCGCGGGACGGTGCCCTCGATCTCGACGGTTTCTTCGGCCTCCACCCGACCCTGCCCAAGTTGCACGCGCGCTGGGCAGCCGGGGAGCTCGCCGTGCTTCACGCCCACTGCATCCCCTATCAAGGCCGCTCTCACTTCGATGCGCAGAACGTGCTCGAGCACGGCGGCCTAGCGCCGTTCAGCTTGTCCTCCGGCTGGCTGAATCGGGCGATCGCAAGCCGTGGGGCGCAGCCGAAGGCGATCGCGATCGCGCCAGCGATGCCCCTAGTGCTGCGAGGGAAGGCGCCGGTGACCTCCTGGTCGCCCTCGGCACTGCCGGCGCCGGAGGAAGAGCTCCTCGAGCGCCTACAGCGACTGTACTCCGAGGATCAGACCTTGGCGCAGGCGTTCGCCCAGGCGCTCGAGATCAACGATCTCGCGCCGCGGCAACAGGGTGCCTTGGGAGGTCGTCGCGATTTCGCGGCCCTCGCGCAAGCGGCTGGAGAGTTCCTCTCCGCGCCCGAGGGGCCACGCGTCGCGATGCTCGAGTCGGTCGGGTGGGACACCCATGCGCGGCAGGAGCGCGGCGGCGCCCTGCACGGCCAGTTCCGCCGCTTGGATGCAGGCCTCGATGCCCTGCGCCTCTCCTTGGGCGAGGCCTGGCGACACACAGTGGTGATGGTATTGACAGAGTTTGGTCGCACCGTGGCGATGAATGGTACGGAGGGCACGGACCACGGCACGGGGGGAGCGGGGTTTCTCATGGGCGGTGCCGTGCGCGGTCGCCAGGTGGTGGCCGACTGGCCGGGCCTATCATCGAAGTCGCTACGCGAGGGGCGGGATCTGCGCCCCACGCTGGACACCCGCGCGCTTATAAAGGGCGTGCTCGCTGATCATCTCGGGCTGAGCATGCGGGCGCTCGCTGAAGAGGTGTTTCCCGATACCCAGCGTCTCGCGCCAGTGCGCGACCTCATTGCCTGAGCGTTGCGGACGACCTAAGTATTTTCTAAAGCGCTCGTCACCGCGTTCAAGGAGCGGTCGATACGCCCTAGCCCCCAATCGACGAGCAGCCAGCGATGGACGATCTCCCGCAGATCGTCGAACTGCGCCTCGGCGAGATGCGTCGGATCGGTCCACACAAAGAGCGAGGCATCCACCTCGCCGTTCGAGGGCGGCAGGACGTAGACGCAACCAATTACATGCGCCCCTTGCAACACGTGGTAGGTGAAGGACTCTCGCGCGTCGAAGCGCAGCACGTCGTCCGCCAGGGTCTGCCGGCTGGCAGCGATGGTGAAGTCCTCTTCAGGCCACTCGCTGCCTAGCTGCCTGCGGATGTAGTGCCTAGCGCGCATCAACGCTCGATAGTCCTGTTCGCTAAAGCGCGGGTCTACTTTCGTTAGGGTGTACGGTCCCAGGGTGACGTTGGTGGGCACCGTGAACGAGGTCGGTACGAACGGTGCAGCTTGCGCCGTGGCGATGCTTGTCGCTTGGCACAGTAGGAGCAGCGCAAGGGCGAGGGCTCCTGCGCCGGCAGTGCTCATGGCTCCACCATCACGTAGAGCGCCTCCTCGCGCACGCCAGCGCTGAAGCGCAGCACCTTGCGCGCATCTGGGGCTTGCTGTCTGCCCCACAGGCGAACCCACTCGCCAGCGGTGGCGCCCACGGTGCTGCTGAAGACTCGCACCTGACCGTTGCGCCAGCGGGAGGTTTGAATGCGCAGGACGTAGCCGTCCTCACCGTCTCTGGGTTGCGGCGTGATGTGCACCACATCGCCATCTGTTGGCATCTGATCGAGGCGGGTGCCTGCCAGGCCACCGAGTCCGGCCAAGGTGAAGTCTCGGCCACTGGTAATCGTGAGCATGACGGTCTCGCCGAGCATCGTCACCACGGAGGTGGCGGGTTCGCCTCCGGCGCGCGCGAGGCTGCGATCCGGCAGCACGGGGCTGATCGTGATGGTCACATTGTCACTGGCGCTGGCGACACCCGCCCAGGCACCTAGGAACACGCCTAATGAGAATAGTGCGCGGAAGAGGTCAAGGTGACTTGGCATACTGCTTGCTCCGGCGGCCTATGGACTCGCTTACACCTTGATGCCCATGCGAAAGCCACCCCAGTGTCGGTTGCGCACGACAATCGGGGCGGAGATGTCCTTCATCATCACGAATTGACCCCCGCCCATGTCTCGGCGGTAGGTCTGCACGAGCTGCGGTGCGCGGTTGCGACCGGCAGCAAGTCCGACGCGGTCATCGAAGATTCGACGATTTCTTGAGTTGGCCGTGTTCCAATCGACGTCTGATCCCTGCGGTTTGGAGAACTTATGGTTGTGGGTCGGTAGGTAGCCATTGGTGTCCACCGCTGCGCAGAAGGCGATCTGGGTGTTCTCCAGCAGTGGTTCCTGAATCGCTGGCAGGTGTCGATCGGTGAAGTCCACGTACTTGGTCATGACCTGCTCGGGGTTGGTCGTTGGGATCGGCTGGTAGTCCCGGTCGAAGAGGGTTTCCGCCGTGAGCTGACCCTCGTCCAGTGCGCGTTCGAACAGTGCGCTGATCGTGGCTGCCGTCTCCTGAGCGAGGCGCACGAACAGCGTGTCCGGGGTGTTGATGCCGCTCGTCGCCGTGAGGCCGACCATCGTTTCACCGACCTCGATCAAGCGGTTGACCCGCTGCGAGGTGTCCGCCAAGGCGACGCTGGTATCGTCGACTTGCCCTCCCAGGCTGTGAAAGGCGTCTTGCATCTGCGTAACGTGCTGGCCGATCCGCTCGGCAGCGCCGTCGATGCTATCGGCTTGCTCGCGCAACTCGCCCATTGCCGTATCTACCGTGACGACCAGTTCACTGATGGCGGTGGTGCCCTCGCGAACCTCTTCTGCAGCGTTGGTGCTCTTGCTACCTTCGGCGATCAGGGTTTCGAACTGCGCCCCAAGTCCCCGCAGCGTCTTGTCGATATCCGCAGTGGCCTCTGAGGTCTGTGTGGCCAGGGCCTTCACCTCTCCGGCCACCACCGCGAAGCCCCGGCCGGCTTCGCCGGCACGGGCGGCTTCCACGGCGGCGTTGATCGCCAAGAGGTTGGTTTGGCGGGCGATACGATCAATCTCGGCAGCTACGCTGTTGACGCCTGCCAGGGCCTTCTTGATCCCTTCGAGCTGATCGCCGACCCGGCTTACGCCTTCCACGAGCTCGTGGATCGTCTGCACCGCCGTATCTACCTGAACTCGAGACTCCGCCACCTGGGCCGAGGTTCGCGTGGAGACGCCGTGGGCGGCTTCCGCCGCGGCGGTGATCTGCTTGTTCACCTGAGCCATCTCGTCCGCGTCCTGACCCAGGCGGGAAAACAGTGTCGCCTGCTCGCCGACCTGACCGCTGACGGCAGTGACGTTGGCTGAGATGTCTACGATTTCTGTGCTCAGCAGCGTGGCCTGCTTAGCCACCTGCTGCAGGACGGTGCCAAGCTGGGTCGCGTGCTGGGTGTCATCGAGGGCGGGTACGTGGGCGGCCATTGGCGGCTGATCTCTCGTCGGCTGAACAGCAGAGCACCAGTCTGGGTTATGTACGTGCTGCGAACTGTCGATCAGTACGCACTGCGGTGAGTGGACGGCATCACCGCAGCCCCAATCGGACGCTAAACTAGCCCCATGTACGATTTGAAGTGGCTGCGCTCGGTGGCGCGCGATGGCCTGGCGGATATGGTGCCCTCCGTGCGTGGCGTGGTGTTCGGCGAGCGGCACGAGCAGGGACGACTGCATCTCGTGTTCGGCCACACACCGCGGCGAAACTTGCTGGCGCTAGCGGTCTTCGGGGTGTTGGCTGGTGAGCTGCTGGCAATGCTGGTGCCGTCGATAGACCTCAACGGCGCCGTAAACCCGGCTGCAGTGATGATCGGTGCCGCCCAAGCTGCACTCATTCGGCGCTATCTGTTTCGTACGAAAGAGGCGGGTTCGGGGGATTTTCCCTGGCTAGCCGCGTCCATTGGGCCGGCGATTGCGGTCTTGGTCCTGGCTCAAGCATGGCGGGGCGCGGTGAGCATGCCTGCTCTTTTGGGGGGGGCGCCTGACCCATTGGAGATCGCCGACGCCGTCGCGCGAGTGTTGGCTGACATGCTCTCGGTAGCTGCAGGTTATGCGGTAGCAATCGCCACCCTTTGCTACCGGCGCAACTGGTGGCGAGCCCTGCGGGATCTGGCCGTCCGTCTGTTCGTCTTCTCGATCACCATGTGGGTCATGGTGCTGGTGCTGGTCGAGATTGGTATCGTCGGTCCCATCGCGAGCGCCATGATCGGTGCGGCGACCGGCTGGTACCCACCGGACTGGTTAGGTGACCTTGCTGATGTGCTCACCTACGCGCTGCTGATGGGCGTCGTCCTGCTGGCGATCATCGGTGCGACCTGGACCGTGTGCCGGGAGAACTTCGAGACTTTGCTCGCGGAGGGGGAAGTCGATGTGCTGGAGAGCCTAAAGACACTGTCCGTGTCGCCCGAGGCGCGAGCGCGGCAGCAGGCGCGGGCGGAAAAGGAGACGGAGAAGCGCCAGGGTCGCGCTGCTCGAAAAGAGGCGAGGCGCAAGGGACGCGGGCGCGCCGGCGAGTCCCCATAGGCAAGTTCAGCGTTCGAGCAGCCCCAGCCAGCCGTCGTCACCCGCGAAGCGCAGCGTGCGAACGCCGTCGCCAAGGTGGATGTTGACTTCATTGATTTGGCCGCTGAAGGCATCACGCAGAATGCCGTTGGCCACGCGGACTTCCTCGCTCATGCGCCGCTCTGTCTCCTGGTACACGAGCAGGTAGTCATCGCTTAGCTCTGCGCCTAAGGTGCGCAGGGCCACCGGCTTGCCGGCGAGCTCCACGGCGAAGCGTGCTTCCACATACAGGGCAGCCCGGGCCCGATCTGCTAGACGGCTGAGCTCTAGACGCTCTAGCCCTTCCACCTGCGCTACCCCGAGGGCCGCATCGTGCACGTGCAGGCGGTGGGTGATCTCCGTCAGGCCGCTGCGCGGGTTCCAGGTGATCCGACTGACGCTGCCCGGACTGCGGTGGGCGTCGGCTGCGCTGATGCTCGCCACAGCAAGCAGCGCAACGAGCGCTTGCTTCGCGCATACGGCCAGCATCCTCACGGCGTATCGGTCAACGGCACCGTGCGAATCACGCCGTCCTCACCAGCCTTGCGTTCGCGCAGCTTGTCCAAGGTCTCACGCATGAGGTTGCGGGTCTCGTCTTCCTCCTTGTACAGCTCGATGCGCGAGCGCTCGATCCGCCGGGGGAAGTGGTTGTTGGAGAAGTCTGCATCGGCGGTCTGGTGCTGGGGGTCTAGGGAGATGGCGCTGATCGGCTGATCTCGAACCAGCAGCTTGGTGATGCGAGCGATGTCGCGGCGCCAGATCTCTGCGGGGAGCATGAGCGATTCCTGCGATCCGTCCGCGTTGGTGATCTCCAGGGGCAGGGGCGTAGGCAGGCCGCCGAGATTGTCGAACTCGACAAAGTATATGTACTGCTGTTCCGCCACCGCGCGGCGCAAGGCCTCGTACTCCCAGTCATCCAAGCCCTCGAGGAGTTCGCCGTGGTCGTTGCGCGCCCTATTGGTTGTGGTGAACTCGTCATTCAGATTGTAGAAGTCGGCGAGCTCCGGATGGCGTTGGAGGTAGGTGGCACGGCGCTCCTCTCGGTTGCGACGCTGACCGATCGCTTCCGGCACCTCTCGCGCGCGCTCCGCGCGGGCCAGGGGGCTCTCCACCTCGGGGTCGGTGCTGGAGACCTGGTACTCGCGCACGTCGCTGATGGCCACATCCACGTGATCCGTGGAGTAGAACCAACCGCGCCAGAACCAATCTAGATCGACGCCCGAGGCGTCTTCCATGGTGCGGAAGAAGTCCGCTGGCGTGGGGCGCTTGAAGCGCCACCGTCGCGAGTACTCCTTGAAGGCGAAGTCGAACAGCTCACGACCCATTACGGTTTCGCGTAAGACGACCAGGGCCGCAGTCGGCTTGGTGTAGGCGTTGGGACCAAGGTGAAGCACCGAATCGGAGTTGGTCATGATCGGCACCTGATCTTCACTGGTCATGTAATCGGTGACGTAGTCCAGCACGTTGACATGGTTCGGCCGATAGGCGGGGTAGTTCTCCTCCCACTCCCATGCGGATAGGTAGTCCAAAAAGCTGTTGATGCCCTCGTCCATCCAGGTCCACTGGCGCTCGTCCGAGTTCACCGTCATGGGGAAATAGATGTGGCCGATCTCATGGATGATCACACCGATCAGGCCGTACTTAGTTTTGCGTGAGTAGGTGCTCTTCCGCGCGTCCTCGACCAGGTCCTCCGCATCCGCCTCCACTTCTTCTTCCCGATAGCCGTTGAAGGTGATCATCGGGTACTCCATGCCGCCGCTCTTCCAGGTGTTGACGGACTGGGCGGTGGGGTAGGGGTAGTCGAAGGAGAAGCGTGAGTAGACCTCCATGGTGTGCTTGACCGCATGGGTGGAGTACTTAGCCCAGATCTCGCCTGCCTCATTCGGGTAGAAGGACATGGCGAGTACGTTGTCGTGGGTGGCGCCAGGTTGGCGGTGGGACATTGCATCCCAAACGTATTTGTTCGAGCTCGACCAGGCGAAATCGCGCACGCTCTCGGCGTGAAACACCCAGGTCTTCATCTCCCCGCTGTTGGTTTTCTCGTTCGCCAATGCTTCCTCGGGCGTGACGATGAAGACCGGTTGGGCTTCGCTCGTGCGTGCCTCGGCCAGCCGCTTCAGCTGAGTGGAGCTCAGCACCTCACGCGGGTTCTGCAGCTCGCCGGTAGAGGCCACGATGTGGTTCGATGGCACCGTGATGGCCACTTCGAAGTCCCCAAACTCGAGGGTGAACTCGCCGCGCCCTAGAAACTGCTTGTGCTGCCAGCCTGCGTAGTCAGTGTATGCAGCGACCCGGGGATACCATTGGGCGAGGAAGAACAGGGCCGTGTCGGTGTCGGGGAAGTACTCGTAGCCACCGCGCGAATCGTTGAGAATCTCGAGTAGTACGTTGAAGGCGAACTCGATGCGCAGCACCGTGCGCTCACCACTCGCCAAGGCCTCGGGGAGATCCACGCGCATCATCGTGTCGACCACCGTATGTGCGAGGGCGCTGCCTGTATTGTCAGTAACAGCGCCCAACTCAAAGCCATATTCGACGTCTTGGCGGTTCTGATGCTTGGCGATCGCCTTGTAGCTGAGAACGTCCTTTCCCTTGCCCTTTGCTTCGCGCCAGGTGCTGCGCCCGGCGGCATCGGCTGCTGTGTTCGAGCGCGCTTCTAGCGAACCCGGGGCGAAGCGGTTTTGGTCCAGTTGTAGCCACAGATAGCGAAGGCTGTCTGGCGAATTGTTGTGATAGGTGATTTCCACCGTACCCAAGATGCGGCGGGCGCTCTCGTTCAGCGTGACATCGATTCGGTAATCGGCGCGCTGCTGCCAGTAGGCCGCCCCAGGGGCGCCCGAGGCCGTGCGGTAGACGTTGGCCGTCGGCAGGTCCACGCCGAGCTGGCGGAAGGCGTCGTAGAAGTCGCCCTTCGTTTGGCGGATAGCATCGCTGTGGGCAACGCTCAGGGGGAGCAGCAACGTCAGTGCGAGGAGGAAACGATGAGTCATAGGTGTGGTGCGGGCTGTCAGAAGTAATGAGCAAAGCGGCCAAGCCTAGCAGTTCGATAGGGGCTTTGCGGGCGGATCGAGGATGACTCCAATGAAGCGTCGCCAGCTGCCTGGGACGTGATGTAGGTGAGACGGGAATCGGCTACACGGGCGTCCGGCCTCCTCGGAGCGTTACACTACGGTCCGTTCGTCGGCCGATGGTGCGTGATGGCCCACCGTCCGAGGCATCGACATCGCATGACCCACTGACCTACTGATAACTAAAATATGACGCGATTTTCTGCTACCTCTCATTCGACCGTTCCCTTTCTCGCCCTGCTCGCCATGCTGCTGCTGTCGACTGGCGGGGCCCATGCCGATCCCCTGGATGACGCGCGCGCGGCCTGGCGGCGAGGAGACTACGAGCTTGCGCTCGACCTGCTCCGTCCCTTGTCCGATGCTGGTGACGCGGGCGCCCAGGCCACCTTGGCCTTGATGTACGAGTTCGGGCAAGGTGTCGAGCGCTCTCCCGCAAAGGCAGCCGAACTCTACGAGGAGGCGGCGCCGGGGATGGACTTGGAGTTTCGCCATAACTTGGCCACCAAGTTCTACAGCGGGGATGGTCTCATCCTAGATTACGCCAAGGCGGCGCGCTGGTGGCGCGAGGCGGCCGACGGTGGCGTGCCGGAGTCCCAGTACGATCTCGGCTTGCTCTACCACACGGGCAAGGGCGTGCCGCGAGACTACGCTAAGGCCCTCGAACTCTACGAAGCTGCAGCGCGTCGCGGTCTCGCGCGCGCCGAGCACGGCTTGGGCGTGCTCTACGCCACCGGTAACGGCGTGCCTAAGGATTACGCGGAGGCGGCGCGCTGGTTCGCCCGAGCCGCTGAGCAGAATTATCCAAAGGCTCAGTACAATTTGGCGTCGCTCCTGATCTCGGGGATGGGCGTCGCTGTCGATGAAGCACGAGCGGAGGACTTGCTGCGCCGAGCGGCAGCGGCCGGTGAAGAAGGTGCAGTGGTCAAGCTAGCGGAACTGCGACGGGAGCGGCGTACGCGCAGCGGCTCTAGCGTCTCTTCGGCGGAGGGCGTCGTGCGCACTGCGCCGCCTGCGAAGGTTGTCGCGCCGCCCTTGGAGCCGCGAGAGCCGCTCGCCGAGCCCGGGCCGGTGGCACGGGAGGTGAGGTCGACGCCGGCCCCGGCGCCGGCGGCGCCGCCCCCTGCCACGAGTGCGCCCGCGGTTCGCTCCGTTTCGAGCTTTGCAGATGCCGCGCCCCAGGCGTGGGTGCTTCAGCTGGCGAGCATGTCCACCGAACAGACGGCGCGAGGCTTCGCCGACGAGCTCCGCGCGCAGCTGGACGATACGCTTTACGTAGTGGCCTATCGCGCCGCGGGGTCGGTGCGCTACGCCGTAGTGCTCGGCCTTTACGACGGTCGGACCGCGGCCGGTGAGGCAGCCACCGCCGTGCGACCACTGCTGACGACCGGCGACCCGTGGATGCGACGTGTGGGGGCACTGCAAGCCTTGCAGCCCTGAGGCTCAACGTTAGTTAGCTAAATTCCTAGCTGGAGCGAGTGGGCTTCTGGTTCCCGTATCGGGTTGCCGGCACTCCTTGAGTCTCTCTCCGCGCGTCGCGGCTCGCCCCGGACTACCATCGGGTCAAAGGAGCCGAGTCCGTCGGCTAACGACCGCTCGAGGAGAATCGACGTGGACAGACGGGACTTCATTCGCCTGGCGATCGCTAGCACTGTGGCGCCGGCCAGTTCGCGAGCGTTCGGTGCGGCGGCCTACGGGGGCAAGCTCACGCCTCCGCCGGTGCAGATCCTGGCGGATGCAGGTCTGCGGCAGCTGCGCGAGTGGATGGACAGCGGACGTTATTCCTGCGCATCTATCGTGGAAGGGTACCTTGCTCGCATCGATAACCTCGATAGCGCCGGCCCAACCTTGCGTTCGGTGCTCGAGACGAACCGCAAGGCACGTTTGCTTGGCGCTTCTCGCGACAGTGAACGCCGCAGCGGACTGGCCGACAGCCCTTTGCACGGCATTCCGCTCATGCTCAAGGACAACGTGGATACGGCCGGCGCCCTCAGCGCCGGCATGCTGACCACGGCGGGTTCTCTGGCCCTGATGAACAGCATGCCATCGCGCCCCTCCACAGTGGCCCAGCGCCTGGAGGCGGTCGGCGCCCTAATCCTCGGCAAGACGAACTTGAGCGAGTGGGCAAACTTTCGCTCCGAGCGCTCATCAAGCGGCTGGAGCGGCCGTGGGGGGCAGACGCGAAATCCCCACGTGCTGAACCGCAACCCGTGCGGGTCGAGTTCCGGCTCCGCTGCGGCCGTCGCAGCCGGACTGTGCGCCGGGGCGATCGGTACGGAGACTAACGGCTCGATCGTGTGTCCCGCGGGGACCTGTGGAATCGTCGGCCTGAAGCCAACCGTGGGGCTGGTGAGTCGCGCGGGGATCGTACCGATCTCCGCCTCGCAGGATACGGCAGGTCCGATGACCATCGACGTGACCGGCGCCGCCGTGATGCTGGGCGGCATCGCCGGTGTCGATCCACGCGATCCTGCCACCAGCGTCGCGACCGAGCACTTGCACGCGGACTACACGCAGTTTCTTGATCGCGATGGCCTGCGTGGCGCGCGCATCGGTGTGATGCGACGTTGGAGCGGACGCCACGAGGGCGTGGACGCGGTCTACGAGCGCGCGCTCGACTCCCTGCGCGCCGCCGGTGCTGAGCTCATCGATCCGGTCGATATCGATAACTGGAGTGATTACGGCGAGGCCTCGTATCAGGTGTTAAAAAGTGAGTTCAAGGATGGGCTCAATCGCTACCTGGCAACGCGCATCGGTGAGGGGCCGAAGAGCCTCGCCGAGGTCATCGCGTTCAATGACGCCCATGCCGACACGGAACTCGAGTGGTTTGGTCAGGACATCATGATTGCCGCCGAGGCCACGGCGGGTTTGCAAGATCCCGCTTACCTCGAGGCCCTGGCGACCGTGCGGCGCATGAGCCGCGATGAGGGTATCGACGCTGCCCTAGGCGAACACCACCTGGACGCGATCGTGGCGCCCACCAACGGTCCGGCGTGGACCACGGATCGGGTGAACGGGGACAACTGGGTGGGGATCAGCAGTTCGAGCGCCGCGGCCCGGGCCGGATATCCGAACATCACCGTGCCTGCTGGCCACGTGCACGGCTTGCCGATTGGCATCTCCCTGTTCGCTGGAGCCTGGTCCGAGCCCCTGCTTCTGCGTCTCGCCTACGCCTTCGAACAGCAGCACGGTGGACGGGTGTTGCCTACCTACCGCGCAACGCTCCCCTAAGCCACGGTTCGGCGCGCTCCGCTCAGCGCGTGCGCGCCTCTACCTCTTCGATCCAGTGCCGCACGGGGGTGCCCGTGTGGCGGGAAAGGTGCTGCTGGCAGCCGACGTTGGCCGTGAGGATCACGTCGGGGTCGTCGGCGTCGAGCTGTTGTGCGCGGCGCTCGCCAAGCGAGTGAGCCATCTGCGGTTCGAGGACGGACCAAGCGCCCGCCGAGCCGCAGCAGGCGCCTGGGTGCGGATCGGCCCTAGCCTCCAGGCCGACTGCCTGCAGCAGCTCTCGCACGGTTCCGCTCAGGTGCAATCCGTGTTCCAGCGTGCATGGGCAATGCAACTGCTGCGAGGTGCCGTCCGTGGCCCCCGGGCTGGTGCGCCGCGCGAGCTCCTGCGGGTCGAGCACCTCGGCGATGTCGCGCAGGGCGCCGGCGACGCGTTGGGCGTCGACGGGGACCTCACCGGTGTGTGGGTCTGCGAGAAGCGCTGGGTAGTCTCGCATGAAGGCGCCACAGCCGCTGGCCGTCGTTATGATCCTCGTCACACCTTTTTCGTCCATTAGGCGAATTAGCTGGTCCACGTTGCGCTCGACGCGTCGCCTCGCCCCTCGCGTATCGCCGAAGTGATGATGGAGTGCGCCACAACAGCCGACCCTGTCCCCCGAAACCACCTTCGTGCCGAGGCGCACGAGCACGCGCGCTGCTGCCTCATGGGTTGCAGGGGCCAACACCGGGTGCACACAGCCGGGCAACAATACGCTCGTGGTCGAGTCGGTGGGAGCTGACGAGGTGGGCGCCTGCGGCAGCGGAGCCAGGCGCTTACCTGGCGTGGGCAGGGTGGTGCGCAGGGCCGCCGGCAGGGCCGTGCGCAGTCGGCGCCCCAGCCATAGCGCCGTGCGGAACAGCCAGGTGCGCGATGCAATGCCGCGGATGAGCTTGCGGCTCATGCCCCTTCGCATTGGGCGTGATACTTGTGCGTCGACCTGCTCGCGGCCGATACCAAGTAGCGTGTGGTACGGCACTCCCGACGGGCAGGTGCTTTCACAAGCGGTGCAGGTGAGGCAGCGGTCCAGGTGGCGTTGGGTGAGCTCCGTCGGTGTCGTGCCCTCCAGCACCTCTTTGATCAGGTAGATGCGTCCACGCGGGCCGTCGAGTTCATTCCCGGTGAGCTGATAGGTGGGGCAGGTCGCGTTGCAGAAACCGCAATGAACGCACTTGCGTAGTGCCGTCTCGGCCTCCCCACGCGTATGGGGTGGCAACAGGTGCTCATCGATGCCGGTCTGCATGGAGTTCAAATTCCAGGATATAGGCGGCCGGCGTTGAGCACGCCGTGCGGATCGAAGGCGGCCTTGAGGCGACGATGAAGTGCATAGAGGGCGGGCGGTAGGGGATGAAAGGCATCCTCGACGGTCTCGGGCGACGGCGCTTGCTCCTGCGCCACCATCGGCGCGTGGTATCGCGTGACGTGCCCCCCCAAGGTCGCCGCTTCGTTGCGTATCATGCCGATCGGCGCGCTGCTGACCAACCACCGCTGAGCGCCCGCCCAATCGATCACGCACGTACCCGGGAGGTCTACGGGCGGTGAGGCAGGTGCAACGGATAGGCGGTAGAGGCCTTCCTCCGGGGTGCGTCTGAAGGCCCTAGCAGTGAGATCGCGAAGGGCGGGCCAGCGATCGTTCGTACTAGCATCCGAGAGAGCCGGAATACTCTTACTTAGCGATGCTCTAGCGTCTTCGACCGCCTGCTCGCTGCCGGCTAGGCGCACGGAAAGTTCACCGTCGTGCCACATCGCACCGGTGATCGGTAGTGCTTGCGCGCGTAGGTCGATCAGGCAGTCGATAGCTTGGCGAGCGCGCATGTAGGCGCAGAGGGTACTCGTGTGTCGTGGCGCGGGAAGTACCTTGACCGAAACATCCAGCAAGACTCCCAGCGTACCAAAAGCTCCCGTTAGTAGACGTGACAGATCGTAGCCCGCCACATTCTTCATGACCTCGCCGCCGAAGCGCAGCACTTGGCCGCGACCGTTGATGATGCGCACGCCGAGCACGAAGTCACGGGCGGGCCCGACGAAGGGTCGAGCGGGCCCTGATAGGCCGCTTGCGATAGCGCCGCCAAAGGTGGTGTCAGGTCCGAACTGGGGAGGATCGAAGGGCAGGTGTTGGCCGTGGGAATCGAGTTGGGCGTTGATCGCCGTGAGAGGCGTGCCGGCCCGAGCAGTGAGCACGAGCTCCTCCGGTTGGTAGTTCACCACGCCACAGTGCTCGCGCGTGCTGAGTTCCTGAGCATAGGGCGTGCGACGGCCGAGGAAGCGTTTGCTATCGCCGCCGACGATGCGCACGGGTTCTCGCCGCCGAGCGGCCAGGCGCACGGCGTCGACCAGCGCATCGCTATCGTCGTGCTCGCGGGCGGGCACCGTCAGAAGCGTTCCAATTCCGGGTGAGGCAGTTGCCCGCCGTGGACGTGCATGGCGCCGAACTCGGCACAGCGGGCTAGCGTGGGCACCGCCTTGCCGGGGTTCAGCAGCCCCTCCGGATCGAGGGCCCGCTTGACCGCGTGGAATTGGTTCAGCTCGGCCTCCGTGAACTGAAGGCACATCTCGTTGATCTTCTCCCGGCCGACCCCATGCTCGCCGGTGATGGTGCCGCCAACCTCGACGCACGCGGTGAGGATGTCACTGCCGAATGCTTCCGCCCGCGCAAGTTCGTCCGCTTCATTGGCATCGAAGAGAATCAGGGGGTGGAGGTTGCCGTCGCCTGCGTGAAAAACGTTGGCAACGCGAAGCTCGTGACGTTTGGCGAGCTGCTCGATATGCGTTAGTACATCGGCCAGGGCGCGACGTGGAATCGTGCCGTCCATGCAGTAGTAGTCGTTGGCGATGCGGCCCACGGCGGGGAAGGCTGCCTTGCGGCCAGACCAGAATCGCTCCTGTTCCTCCTCGTCGCGGGCACGCCTCACGTCCCTCGCTCCTGCTTCACGTAAGCTCGCGCTGACCGCCTGCGCATCGTGCTCGACCTGCGCAGCGCTGCCGTCGAGTTCGCACAGCAATATGGCGGCCGCGTCGCGAGGGTATCCCGCGTGCACGAAGTCCTCTGCAGCACAGGTGGCAGCTTGATCCATCATCTCCAGGCCCGCCGGCAAGATGCCGGCGGCGATGACCTGAGCCACCGCCCGCGCCGCCGTTGCTACGTCATCGAAGCTGGCTAATAGTACTGTTCGCTTCGGCGGCGTCGGCAGCAGGCGCACGGTGACCTCCGTGATCACCCCCAGCATGCCCTCGGAGCCATGGGTGAGCGCGAGCAGATCGTAACCTGGACCGTCCAGAGCGCGATTGCCCAGGCTGATCGCCTCGCCGTCCGCCGTGAGCATGTGGGCGGCGAGCACGTTGTGTACGGTCAACCCGTACTTCAGGCAGTGCACGCCGCCTGAGTTCTCCGCCACGTTGCCGCCGATGGTGCAGGCGATCTGGGATGAGGGATCCGGCGCGTAGTACAAGCCCAGCGGCGCTACGGCCTCGGTGATGGCACGGTTGGTCACCCCGGGCTGGACACGGGCCGTCAGATTCTTCTCGTCGATGCTGAGGATGCGGTTCATGCGCGACATGACCAGCAGTACCGCGTGGCGCATCGGCAGGGCGCCGCCAGAGAGGCCGGTGCCGGCGCCGCGGGTCACCACGGGGACCGCGTGTCGGTGGCACAGGCGCAAGACGGCCGCGGCCATGTCAGCGCTCGTCGCAAGCACGGCGCAGAGGGGAGGCTCGCGGTACATGGTGAGGCCGTCGCACTCGAAGGGGCGCAGGGCTTCTTCACCTGTGATGATGTCCTCCCCGCTGGGGAAGTGCTGGCGCAAGGCCCGCAAAAGCCCCTCGGGGTCAGCGGTTCGTGCGCCGTCTACCGCGTCTAGGGCAGGGTCGTAAGCGGTGGTGGTCATCGAGGTAAGCGTCCTGCGTCGTTGCCGCTGGGCGGCGGTTTAACGTAAGTAGGAGTCTAGCAGCCGTGAATCGTGCGCAGGCCTACTAGTGACTGTCACATAGGCCCGGGTACACTGAAGCATTCTCCACTGCGGTGCACGATCGGTGTCCGATTCAGCGCAATCCCTGACCCACGTCGATGCGGCGGGTCGGCCTACCATGGTCGACGTGGGCGACAAGCAGGTCACCCGCCGCTCGGCGACGGCCCTAGCGCGCGTTGCTCTGCCGAGCGAGGTGCTCGCGGCGCTGCAGGCCGGCGCCGGAAGGACCAAGAAGGGCCCGGTCTTCGACACGGCGATCATCGCGGGCGTGATGGCCGCAAAGCGGACGCACGAGCTGATCCCCTTCTGTCATCCCTTGGCCCTCGAGAACTGCAAACTCCACGTCGACCTCGACGAGGCCGCAGGCGAGGTCCGCATCGAGTGTCACGTCGCCGTAAGCGGTCGGACCGGAGTGGAGATGGAGGCCCTGACCGGCGCCAGCGTGGCGGCGCTGACCGTGTACGACATGTGCAAGGCGCTCTCCCACGACATCGTGCTCCACGAGGTTAAGCTGATGGCCAAGGCCGGCGGCAAGCGCGACTTCGCCCGCGCCGAGGGGCAAGGACAATGACCCGTAGTAGTGCGCCTCTGCACGGCCTGCTGCTCGTGGGGGGGCGCAGTCGACGCATGCGCGAGGACAAGGCGTTGCTGCGCTATCGCGAACAACGTACACAGCTTTCGGTGGCGCACGAGATGCTCGCCGCCGTGGTGGAGGGTAGTGTGAAGCTCTCGGTCCGCGAGGATCAGCGAGAAGAACCTGAGCGTGCTCGTCACGCGCAGATCGTCGATATCCCTGAGGTACAAGGGCCCGCCAGCGGCATTCGCGCAGCGCAGCTCGCCGACCCCCAGGCGGCCTGGTTGGTGCTCGCCTGTGACCTGCCGCGTTTGGGCCTGGATGCCCTGCGTGCGCTCGTCGTGTGTCGCGATCCGCAGGCCGATGCGACCGCGTTTGTAAGTGCTCACGACGGACTGCCGGAACCGCTGTGCGCCATCTGGGAGCCGTCCAGTGCGCCGATCCTCGCCGCTACGCTGTCCGAGGCAGGGAACGGTCCGCGCCAGGCCTTGCTGCGCATGAACACGACCTTGATCGAGCAGGCCGATCCCGCCAGCCTCGACAACGCCAACACGCCCGATGAGCGCCTTCGCATCGCGCGCGCCCTCCAGGCGCTTGCGCCGAGGGTCCTGGCGCGCGCGGAGGGGAATGCATGATCCAGGTGAAGGTGGAGTACTTCGCCGTGCTGCGTGAGCAACGCGGCACGCAGGCCGAGCTGGTCGAGACGGCCGCGCGCACGCCCGCGGACCTTTACCTCGAGCTCGCCCAGCGTCACGACCTGCGGGTCTCGCGGGACGCCCTGCGCGTGGCCGTCAACGAAGAGTTTTGCGCCTGGGATGCAGGTCTTGGGAATGGCGATGTGGTCGTCTTTATCCCGCCCGTCGCTGGAGGTTGAGGCGATGAGTCAGTTCTTCGAGTTTGAGGATACGGCGCTCGATGTGTCCGTTCTTCGAGGTCGGACCCAGGACGATCACTGCGGTGGCTACGTCGCTTTCGAGGGCTGGGTGCGCGACCACAACGAGGGTCGTGGCGTCCTGCGTTTGGAGTACGAGGCCTACGCGGGCTTGGCGGTGAAGGAGGGTGCGCGCATCCTAGCAGAGGCTGCCGAGCGCTGGCCGATCACCAAGGCGGGGTGTGTCCATCGCGTGGGGCGACTAGAGATTGGTGATCTGGCCGTATGGGTGGGCGTGAGTGCCGCCCACCGAGACGAGGCGTTTCAGGCCGCCCGGTACATCATCGATGAGGTAAAGCTGCGCGTGCCCATCTGGAAGAAGGAGCACTTCACAGCCGGTGACTCCGGCTGGGTCAACTGTGAGCGCGCTGCTTCCCACGGCCGCGAGCACGACGATCATTCACACGGTCGTGAAAACTAAGGGTTTAGATAGCTCATGAGCAGGCTTTTCGGCACCTCTAGCAGTCGCGCTGACAAGCTATCTGGCGATGGACCGGCGCCAACGCCGGTGACCTCGCCGGCCATACGGCGCCTGATCGAAGCTGAGGTGTCGCTATGCCGAGGTCTCAACGGCCTTAGCAACATCGCGATAGCGCGCAGCGTGTTCTGGTTGGCGAGCCGCCTTGGCGATGGGGTGTTCTGGTACGTGCTCATGCTCGTGCTGCCGGTAGCCTACGGCCGGGCGGGTTTGATCACGACCGTACAGATGGCGCTTACGGGCATGGTCGGCGTGCTGCTCTACCGCTGGATGAAGGGGCGCTTCGTGCGCGAACGGCCCCACGTTTCCCACGAGTCGATTCGCGCTGTGGCACGGCAGCTCGATCAGTACAGTTTTCCCTCCGGCCACACGCTGCACGCGGTGTGCTTTACCGTACTCTGCCTGGCGTCGTTCCCCGAGCTCGCCTCGCTGCTGATTCCCTTCGCCATACTAGTCGGGCTCTCGCGCCCGGTACTCGGGTTACATTACCCCTCGGATGTGTTAGCTGGTTCGGTTGTCGGCTGGACGCTCGCGGCTGCGAGTAGTGCCCTTCGCGAGGCGATCATGCCGTACCTGCAGCTGCTCTGAGCGGTAGCCGGCGGCCCCGGAGGCCGTTCTCGAGCCATCCGCAGCGGGCGTTAGAACGTGTCCTCATCGGTCACCACTTCGATCTCTATCTCGTCGTAGCGCACGATCACAATGCCGTCGACTCGCGGTGATGTACTGGAGGCGTTGGTGCCCACGTTGACCTCTTCCTCGCTGATGAACAGCTGAGCCAGATCGAGGCTCGCGCCAAAGCTGCGCTCCGCGGCGTCCTCGTCGATCGGAATGTAGTCTGTCAACGTGATCACCCCGTCCAAAAAACGGCTCAGCTGGCTGTCAAAGCAGCTCTCAACCCGCAGCTCGAAGCTGTCGCCAGCACCTACTTCACCTTCGCCGGTGCCCGAGGCGTCCTGAGTCCAGATGATCACCCGCTCGCCACCGCTGTTACTGCAGGTGAGGGTCAGGGATTCGTTGAGGTTCATGCCTTCGAGCGTTTCCGCGTTGAACTCGATGTCGTCGGCGAACTCCTCTGCGATGCGCGCGATCTGCAGGGCGAGAGGCACGAAAGCGTAGGCGGCGGCTGACAGGCGTACCTCGTCGGGCTCGTCCTCATCTTCATCCTCTATGGCGGCTCGGAAGTCATCGAAGTCGCGGCTGATGGTGTCGCTGCCAGTGGTTTCGATGGTGAAGCCGTCGTTCTCCACCGTGAGCAGGGTGGTGGTGCCGTCGATGATCACCGAGAACTGGCCTTGGTCCGGGTCCTGGTCGATATCGAGCAGCACCTCGAAGGCGGTGCCGAAGTCGATCTCATCGCTGCCGAGGTTATCCTCGCCGTCAACCGCGTTCACCGACAGATCGAAGGTGGTGGAGACGTCGATGGTGAGGTTGTTGCGCTCTATGGTAATGGGGTCGCCGAGATCGTCCTCGTAGTCGCCGGCTACGCGCAGGTTCATGGCCACGGACTCGACGGTACCGTCTTCCAAGGTCAAGGGTGCGAGGCTGGTGCTGACGGCGAAGCTCACCCTAGCGCGTGTGTCTGGGTCGCTGTCCTCGAAGGTGCTGCTGGCGAGCAAGGTCCACAGGCCTGCCACCAGCACGGCGATGGTGAGCGCGGGTCGATGATCACGAAGATGCGGCATAAGTCTCTCTCGATAAGGTGAGCCCGCGCGTGGTGGGAGCTCGCACAGGGCGAAGTAGGGCGGCCGCCAGGGTCACGCCCAGGGCGCTGGCGAGCACGTCGTACATGTCGAAGGTACCCGCGCCATGGGCGCGCAGCAGTGAGGCCAGGTACGGCCAGCCGCTCTCCAGGTATTGGATCGAAGCGCCCACCCAAGCGCGCGCGGCTGGCAGTTGCATGCATTCAAAGCCAACCAGCAACACTAACCATCCGCCGAGGAGCAAGCGACGCTGCCGTGGGCGGCGCGGTTGGGCAGTCACCAACAGCAGTGCAGAGAACGCGAAGGCGTGCGTGAGGGCAGGCGTGCTGCCGAGCAACAGCGCGGGCCCTGCTGCCGCGGGTCGCAGCAAGAGGTAGACGCTAAGACCTAGGGACAGCGCCAGGCCGGCAGCGAGTAGGGCGTGAACTCTTTGGGCCACAGGAGCCATGGCGATCTCTGTAGCGAACGGCCTTGCGACGGTCAGTCCGTCGCCTGACGCATGGCTTCGTCGCTCATATGGTGTCGCTCGTCCACTGGCGACATGAGCGCGTTGCTCACCAAGGCCACCGCTAGTAGTGCAGCCATTAGGTACATGGTCAGGTTGTAGAGGCTGGGCGTGGGGTCGACCGTGCCTGCGGGCGCGATCTCCATCAGCTTCGCGACGGTGACCGTCTTTTGGCTGATCAGCGCATCGAGCTGGTCCAAGCCGGCGCCAAAGGTCGCGCGGAAGCGCTCTGGGTCCACCTGCGTCGCCAGCGACGAGAGGGCGTTGCGCAGCGAGTACTCCCGCAGGGCGGTGATGGCGAGAGGGCCAAGCACACCCGCCATGCTCCAGGCCGTGAGTAGACGGCCGTGGATACCGCCGACATAACGCGTACCGAACACATCCGCCAGGTAAGCGGGGATCGTCGCGAAGCCACCGCCGTACATGGTGAAGATGATCATGGTGGCGGCGTAGAAGTACACGAGCCAGATCACCGACGGGCTGGCGCTCACCTGCTGCGCGGCGAAGGGGATGGAGGCGTAGAGTACGATGCCGAGTGCGAAGAAAACCCAGTAGGTGTTCTTGCGTCCGAGGAAATCCGAGGTGCTGGCCCAGAAGAAGCGGCCGATCATGTTGAACAGGCTGATCATGACCACATAGGTGGCGGCGAACGTGCCGTCCACCACGCCGGGCAGGGTAGTGCCGAAGATCTCGTTGATCATGGTCTTCGCCACGCTGAGCACGCCGATACCCGCGGTCACGTTGAGGCAGAGCACGATCCAAAGCTGGTAGAACTGGCGGGTCTTAAGTGCCTGATCGATATCCACGTGGCGCGTGGTGATCATCTTGGCGCTGCGAGCGGCGTCCGTGGGCGGGGTCCAGCCCGCCGGGCTCCAGTCAGGCGCGGGGATGCGATAGGCGAATGCGGCCATCATCATTACCACGAAGTAGAGGACGCCGAGCGTGAAGAAAGTGGGGGCAAGACCGACGCTTCCCGTGCCGACGACGTAAACACCTTCAGGTCCCGTAACCAGCATATTAGAGATATCGTTAGCACCGACGACGACCACTTCGAGCAGCTCCCCGCCGACCTCCGCGAAGCGCTTGCCCGTTTCCGTAACCAAATTGACATCGCTCATGGGGCCGAGGTACTGCGGTGCCTTGTAGAATGTGGAGATGAGGAACTCCTTGAGCGGAGCACCAATCATCGCGCCACCGCCGAAGCCCATGATGGCCATGCCGGTGGCCATGCCGCGGCGGTCCGGAAACCAGCGGATTAAGGTGCTCACCGGCGAGACGTAACCTAGGCCAAGGCCACAGCCGCCTAACACTCCGTAGCCGAGGTACAGCAGCCAGAGCTGGTGGGTGAGGATTCCGAGGCCCCCCACGATGAAGCCACCGCCCCAGCAGCAAGCAGCGGTAACGCCGACCATGCGCGGCCCGACTCGCTCCAGCCACTTCCCGGCGAAGGCAGCGGCGATCCCCAGGAACACGATAGCGACCGTGAAGGTGGTGGCGACGCTACTGAGCGTCCAGTCATCGGCGGCGCTGGTGACCACCCCCAATGACTTGGTCAATGCTGGGTTGAAGATGCTCCAGGCGTACACGGAGCCGATGCACAGGTGGATGGCGATGGAGGCGGGGGGCACTAGCCAGCGGTTGAACCCTGGGCCGGCAATGATGCGCTCCTTCGACAATAGGCCTGCCATCCCTCGCTCCTTCCGATTCGTGTTCTTCATTGCGACTCGCCTGGCCCGGCAGCATACACAAAAAAAGGCGGCGACCGGCCGCCGCCTCACGGGTCGAAGAACGAGGCTTAGGGGCGCCTAGTCGTCATCGTCGTCGTCTTCCTCGCGCTCCTCGCCAATGGGCAGGAGCGGGAAGCCGTACTCGGTGAGCAGGGCTGTGACCTCCGATTGTGTCTCGCGCAGCAAGTTGGAGATCTGTTCACGCCGTTTCCCGTCGCCGTAGCGCACGCCTGAGGCGATGGTGAAGTCGAAGGTCAGCCCATTGCCAGACTCCATCGGGATCACCACCACCTTTGGAGCATCACTGGCCGTATTGACGCGGTTGGCGAAGTACCCCGCCACGGGGCCCCACAAGATGACCAGGTCCACTTCGCCGGCGCGCAGATCGTTCTCGATCAGCTGACCAGGGTAGCGGTTGGGGTCCGCATCCAGCGCCTGGTAGGGACGCAGCTTGTAGTCCAAGCCGTGACGTGAGAGCCACACTGAGGCGGGAGTACCGATGAAGGTGGCGGCCGAGACCGTCTCCTTCAGCTCCGCGGGCAGGTTAATGATGTCCTGAGGTGTTTGTGCGCCATCCAGCTTGCCGCCTTCAAGGTAGGCGAGGGCCCAGGTGGAGCGGTAGTAGGACTGGGTAGTGATACCGAGTTCCCAGCCCTTGGCAACGCCGACTACCACATCGCACTTGTAGCCCGAGCGATTGGCGGGATTTTGAGAGCGTAGGGTCATACGCTCAAAGCCGCGACGCTGCGGAAACCACTCGTACTCTAGCGGTTGACCGAGGCGCTCGGCCCAGAGGCTGGCGATTCGGTTCTCAACGCCCTCTCCCGCCTGGTTGGAGAAGGGCAGGTTATTGGGATCCGCGCAGACGCGAAAGGCATTGTCGTCGACGTGATGGTCGGCGCGGGCCATACCACTCAGGCCGAGGATGGCTAGCGCCACAGGCGCTAGCGTGCGAACAAGGGGCGTGTTCATAAGTTTCAACGTTTCCGTGTTGGACGTTCGGCGCCGAGGATACCGCCTGAGCGCGCTTTGAGGTAGGCGTAGGGTCGGCGAATGCCGCGTCAACGCTCGGATCTGCGCCCAGCCGGCATCACCCCGAGCGTGCGTGTGTGGTCGTCGGCCGCGCTGTCGTCGAGGCGGGCCCCGCTCACGAGGCAGTCCCCTCTACGCCGTGCTCGATGTCGCGGTCATCGAGTGCCGTGTGGGCCGCGATTCCAAGTGAAGAGGCAATGGATGCCCTAAGACGAAAAAATCCCCGGTCACCTTGCGATGACCGGGGATAGTTCTTAGACGCTTATTGCTTTTGTTTTCTGATCAGCGTCGCCCGGACTTAGTTGCCCAGGGAGAAGACCGTCAGCACACCACCTAGCTGGGTGTAGTCGCTCAGCTTCTTGTACGCACCCACAGCGCCCAGGCCGTCGGTGTCGTTCTCGAGGCCAGCAGCCATGCCGATGCCGGCCCAGCCGCCGATGCCCGACAGGACACCCACGTACTGCTTGCCGTTGTGCATCCAGGTGTTGACGTTTCCGATGATGCCGGACGGGGTCTTGAACTTGTACAGCTCCTTACCCGTGTCAGCAGACACTGCCTTCAGGTAGCCCTCGAGGGTGCCGTAGAAGACGATGTCACCAGCGGTGGCCAGAGCACCACTCCACACGGAGAAACGCTCGGGGATGGACCACAGGATCTTGCCTTCGCCAGCGTCCCAGGCGATGAAGTTGCCGAGGTTATTGGTGCCATCACCCAGCACGCGACCCGCGGGGTACATGCTCAGTGTAGCGCCGACGTACGGCTGACCCGCAACGTACTCGACTTCGAACGGCTCGTAGTCCATGCAGACATGGTTGGTCGGCACGTAGAACACCTTGGTCTTCGGAGAGAAGGCAGCAGGCTGCTGGTCCTTCGAACCCAGAGCTGCAGGGCAAATCTCGGTGGTGTTGAAGTCCTCGCCGTTCTTGTCCGTGCTGTAACGGTCCACAACCTGCGGGCGGCCCGACTTCATGTCGACGTGGGTTGCCCAGTTGGTCGCGGGGTCGTACTTCTCGGCGACGAGCAGTTCACCGGTCACGCGGTCGAGCGTGTAGGCGAAGCCGTTGCGGTCGAAGTGCACCATCACCTTGCGCATCTTGCCGTCGACGTCGATGTCGGCAAGGATGCTCTCATTGATGCCGTCGTAGTCCCACTCATCGTGCGGGGTCATCTGGTAGAACCACCGAGCTTCACCGGTGTCAGCGTCGCGAGCCATGAGGGTCATGGTCCACTTGTTGTCACCAGGGCGGACAACCGGGTTCCACGTGGACGGGTTACCCGTGCCGTAGTAGATCAGGTTTTCCTTGGGATCGTAGGTGTACCAGCCCCAGGTGGTACCGCCGCCAATCTTCCACTGGTCGCCCTTCCAGCTCTTCAGGGAAGAGTTCTTGCCGATCTTCTTGCCCATGACCGTGGTCTTGCGCGGGTTGACCAGCATTTCATCGTCAGGGCCGGTGCTGTAGGCCTTCCAAGCCAGCGAGCCATCGCTGGTGTTGTAGGCGGCTACGAAGCCACGTACACCGAACTCACCACCGGAAATACCGGTGTACACCTTGTCCTTGATGACGATGGGTGCGTTGGTGTTGGTGGAACCCTTGGACGGATCACCGTTCTTGATGGACCACATGACTTCACCCGTCTTGGCGTTCAGCGCCTTCAGGGTGGTGTCAGCCTGCTGCAGGAAGATCTTGCCGTCAGCGTAGGCCAGACCGCGGTTCACGGTGTCGCAGCACATGACCGGAATGGTGTCCGGGTTCTGTACGGGGACGTGCGACCAGATCAGGGTCTGGTCTTCAAGGTCGATAGCGAAGACCTTGTTCGGGAAGGCGGTGTGGATGTACAGCGTGTCACCGACGACCAGGGGGCCGCCTTCGTGACCGCGCAGCACGCCCGTGGAGAAGCTCCACGCCACCTGCAGATCGCGAGCGTTTCCAGTGTTGATCTGGTCGAGCTTAGAGAAACGCTGACCAGCGTAGTTGCCACCCCAGATCGCCCAGTTGTTGGGGTCCTTGGTGAGGCGCATGACGTCTTGGTTGGCCATGGCCAGCCCGGACGTCAGTGCCACAGCCGAAGCTGCAGCGAGGCTTACAAAGCGCTTGGACATTAACTTTCCCCCCTCAGAGAAAGATGCCGACACAACCGTCGGCTTTTGGAAAGGCTGGACTCCCCTCGGGATACTCCAGCACCTTTTTTCCACTCCGGCCGGTAAAACCGATGTGGAGAAACTGTGGCTAGGCCTGAGTCAAGACTGAGTATAGTCACGCAGATAGCCAAAGCAATGCCACTTCTAGTGTGGGAATTTCGTAACGCGAGCCAGCGGTTACGATTCCCCGCGGGCCTTGCTCATCAGACACGCGTTCGCGGCGTCTTCACGCACCTGCTCAAGGGTTTTCCCCAGGCGGCGACCGCGCGCGTTGTCGCGGAATACGCCACTGCGCTCACCAGGGACGGTGCGCATGTTGCCGAATGTGGTGCCTTCGTCGTAATCAGCGAAGCTCATCTGCTCCGCGATCTTATCGATCATGCATACGCAACCGTACAAATTCTTGTAGGTTTCGCCGCCATTGTCTTTGACGCACTGCAAAACGTATTCGACCCGTGCCTGGGTCGGAAAATCGTTAGCCCCTGCGGATGCAGATGCAACGGTGAGGAGAGCGGCGCCGGCGAGGGCGGCCGTGGCAGTGATCGAGTTGTGCATTCCGTCCTTTGGTGTGCCGGTGTGACATCCCAAAACAGGGTTGCCTATGATACCAGCCTCACTTGGCTTCGGTTCAACCCCCGCTGCCAGATGTCGTATGAAGCAGCAGGAGGCGCGCGCAGTGGGTAGGCATGATCAGGGAGGCGGTAGCGTAGGGCAGCCGTTCGATCCTTGCTGTGATGGGGATCAACGCTCGTGACGGCGAACGCTCAACTGCTAAGTGATTCGCGCCACCAAGCACTGGCCTTGGAGAACGCGGTTAACGGGGCTCTGCTGGGGCAATCACGGGCGGTCAGATTGATCCTCGTCTCCGTCTTCGCGCGCGGACACGTGCTTCTAGAAGGTGACGTTGGCGTTGGCAAAACAACGATGTTGCGTTGCATTGCGAGAGCCATCGGTGGGGCCTATTCGCGGATCGAAGGCACCGTTGATCTAATGCCGAGCGATCTCGTCTACTACACGTACATCACCGAGGATGGGCAGCCGCGCGTGGCACCTGGGCCTCTGTTGCGCCACGGCGAAGCGCTGTCCGTGTTCTTTTTCAACGAGGTCAATCGCGCTCGCCCGCAGCTACATTCGTTGCTGTTGCGCGTGATGGCCGAGCGCAGCGTGGCGGCGTTCAATCGTGATCACCCCCTCCCGTTCCTGCAGGTGTTTGCTGATCGCAACCGGGTCGAGAAGGAGGAGACCTTCGAGTTGCCCGCGGCCGCGCGCGACAGGTTTGCCATGGAGATCCTGATCGAACGACCGCAGGAGCGCGACCTTCAACGACAGCTGATGTTCGACACGCGCTTCCACGACGCGGATGCGCTGGTGGACACCGTGCCGGCCGGGGTGGTGCCGCACGAGCGCCTGGGTGCGATCGCGGGCGCGATTCAACACCATGTGAGTGGCACCGAGCGTCTTCAGGAGTATGCGCTGGACCTGTGCATGGCCACTGCGGACCCGCACGCCTACGGCGTGCGCCTGAGCGACGTGGACGTGGCGGAACTCATCGAGGCGGGGGTGAGCCCGCGCGGTTCCAGCATGCTCCTGCGGGCTGCGCGCGTGCATGCATGGCTCGAGGGACGCGACCAGATGTTGCCCGAGGATCTGCGTTTCGTCTTCTACGAGTCAATCGCC
The DNA here is from genome assembly GCA_039193195.1 of Pseudomonadota bacterium. Lineage (NCBI taxonomy): Bacteria > Pseudomonadati > Pseudomonadota > Pseudomonadota bacterium. The sequence goes on along the minus strand of JBCCWS010000008.1, from coordinate 55,653 downwards.
CATCGCGTGTTCTTCAAGCCCGTCTACGAGCTTCAGCGCGCGGCGCTGATTCAGCCTTTCGTCGCGTCTCTCCTCGATCGGGTGGCAGCGCCTTGACGACGGCGGCTGCGCGTGGACCATCCACCCGGGCAATGGTTGACAGCACACCGACAGGAGCCTCGACGCCCGTAGGCGAGTTCCATTACCGCATCGGCTGGCGCTCGGGTGGGCCGCTGCCGGGCGCCCACGCGAGTCGTCGCCTCGGTCCCGGCGTCGACTTCTACGGGCACGTCTCGCTGCTCGAGACCACAGATCCACGACGCTTTGACGTGCTCGCGACCCAGCGCGATCCCCAGCGATCCCTACGCCTTCGAGCCTACCGTCAGCTGGGCAGTATCCCGGTCACCGCCCTGCTCGACGTCTCCGCCTCGATGCCAGCCGCCGCCGGGGGCACCCTCGATCTCATGGCGGATTTCGTGGCAGCACTTGGCTTCTCCGCAGTACGTACGGGCGATAGCTTCGGTGTGATCAGCGCGGACACGAAGGTGCGTCGGGAACTCTGCTTGCCGACCACTCGGCGCCGTGGCGCTGGCCTCGCCTACGCCGAGCGCCTTCGCGCCTACCAACCTGAAGGCGACGGTGCGCGGGGATTGCTTGAGGCCACTCACTACCTACTTCGCCAGCGAGGGTTGCTGTTCCTGCTCTCAGATTTCCACTTTCCCCTCTCCGACCTCGAGCGGTTGATGGCAGCGCTCGGCGGGCACGATGTCGTTCCTGTGCCCATCTGGAGCGAGGCCGAGCGCCAGCTGCCGAGCTTTGGCCTGGTCCGTTTGCGCGACGCAGAATCCGGGCTCGAGCGGCTGCTGTTTATGCGCCCATCCTTGCGCAAGCGCATAGAAATCGAGGTCGATCAACATCGACAGGATGTCCTCAGCACGCTGTCACGGCACGGCCGTCGACCGCTGCTGCTCGGCGCGCGCTTCGATGCGGAAACGGTGAGTCGCTACTTCTATGGATAGGATCAATCGCGCCTTGGCCAGGAGTCTTAGCCGCGCTTGCGTGTCCCTAGGCCTGTTCGCAGCGCTTACGTGCTGGGTACCTATTAGCGCGGCCAACGTGGAAGACCTCGCGATAGACGACCCACGTGCCTACGCCTGGTTCGTCGGCGATGAGTTCACTCGAACCCTACGACTGAAGATCGAGCCCGGTTGGCAGCTCGATCGCGACGCACTGCCCCAGGTTGGGCGCGTGAACTTCTGGCTGGAGCTGGTGGCATTGGAGGTGCGTTCGCGTGGTTTGATCACCGACCTGGCGCTCACCTACCGCCTGACGAATGCGATAGGGGAGGGAAAGCAATCGGCACAACGGGTGCTTCCCTCTTGGGAGCTGTATACGACCCGCCCCGGGCGTCGCGTGCCGATCAATGTGCCCGAGTGGTCTCTCACGCAGCTGGCGGTAGTCCCCCTCACGGACGCGGAGTTTCTCACTGCCGCCGACGTGCGCGCCGACCTGCCGCCGCTGCCTGCCCCCTGGTCTGCGCACTTCGTTCGCTTGAGCCTCGTGGGGCTGGCCGTGTTGGTGCTTGGCTTGTACCTGTTCTACTGCCACTTCGGCGCGGTTTGGCTGGCGCGTTGGCGTCGTCCCTTCACCGCCGCGCTGCGGGATCTGCGCAACTTGGCGAAGCATGCCGCGGAGGACGCGGATGCGTTCGCCGAGGGGCCAGTAGCTGCCGGTCTGCGGCGCTTTCACGCCGCGGTCAATGAAGCGGCGGGGCGCGTCGTCATGCGTGATGACCTGGATGAATTTTTCAGCGCCCAGCCGCTCTACGCTACCGAGCGGGGGGCGATAGCAGATGTGTTCGAGCACTCCCATCGATTCTTCTTTACGTCTGAGGGTGATACCTCGAACGCCCCCGATAGGGCGCCACCTATAGGCACCCAGCGACTAGTAGATGTATGTCGTCGCCTGTCCGTGCTGGAGCTGAGCGCTCCGTGAACCTAGCCTTCGCCCAACCGGCTGTTTTGCTGCTCTTGCCCCTGGCGTTGCTGCCTCTGTTTCTGCGGCGTGAAATACCGGTGCCATACTCGTCTCTGGCGTTGCTGCCGCCGGACCCATTGTCCCAGGCGGTAGCCCTGGTACTGCGGATCGCACCCGCCTTGCTACTCGTGCTGCTCCTGCTCGGCTTGGCGGGGTTGCATCGCCCTCCTGTGGCGGAGCTGCGCACGGGATCCGGCGCGCAGATCGTGATGCTCTTGGACCGAAGCCGCAGCATGGATCAACCGTTCGCGGCGGGCCGACGGCGATCCAATTTCCGCAACACGGGGGCCGCGCTCGCCGTCGGCGAGTCGAAGGGGGCCACCGCCCGGCGCCTGCTGCAGGAGTTCGTCGCGCGACGTCAGGACGATATGTACGCGATGACGATCTTCAGCTCCTCGCCGATTCCCGTGCTGGCCCTGACTGAAAGCCAGGAGATGATTCAGGCCGCCATCGCTGCGGGTAACGTGGGGCGAGGCCTTGCGTCGACGGATATCGGCGCCGGCTTACTGCGTGCCTTAGGTTTCTTCGAGGGGCGTGAGTACACCGGCTCACGCCTGATCATGCTGATTTCCGACGGCGGTGCGAAGCTTGACGTGGCCACCCGCTTGGAGCTGCAGAACTTGTTTCGCAAGCACCAAGTAACCCTGTATTGGCTCTACGTGCGCTCCGGATTCAGCGAGGGTATCTTCGGCGACGACGTGGAGTTTGATGAAGCGACCGCGCCGGCGCGTGCGCTGCACCGGTTCTTCGAGCAACTCGACACGCCCTACCGCGCTTACGATGCTGAGGACAGCGAGGCGCTGGAGCAGGCGATCGACGACGTGAATCGGTTGCAGAGTCTGCCAATCGTTTACGAGGAGCTGCATCCACGCGTGGAGTTGGCGCCCTACTGCTTTGCCCTGGCTGCGCCTTTGTTGCTGATCATGTTGCTGGCCCATGCCGCGCAGGTGAGATCGTGGTCGACAGTTTGAGTTTGGTGCGAGGCGCCTGGGCCGTGATGGTGGTTCTCATGGCGCTGTTTCTCCTCGAGGTGGATGCCTGGCGTCGGGACCTTGGCTACAACCACGCGCTGGCGGCGCGTGACTACCAGCGAGCAGCGCGAGAGGGATTGCCGCGTCAGTCTCTAGCCGCGCGTGCCTATGCCCTCGAAGACGAAGCCTTCGATGAGAAGGTGCTGGCCTGGTCGCGGCTGATGCTCGGGGGCGAGGCTGGCGACGCTACTGCCCGCAACGCACGCTTCAACCTGGCGAATCTCTATCTGCGGCGCGCAATCAACTTAGATGTAGAGTCGGATCGCGATTTGTTGGTGCCGTTGGTCGAGCAAGCCAAGCAGCACTATCGCAACCTTCTCATCGAAGACCCGAGCGATTTCGATGCGAAGTACAACCTGGAGCTCACGCTGTTGCTCTTGCCCGAGGTGGCGGATCTTCCCGCGGATGAGGAACGCAACCCCGAGCGCAGCGAGCGAGCGATCAGCACGATGCGGGTGGAGGAGCAGCTGCCTTGAGTGGATCGCTGGCGACGGAGCGTCGGGCGTGGTGGGCGCAGCCGCGGTTTTGGCTGCTGCCCCTGATGCTGGTGCTGTTGCTGACTGCCGCAGTTAACCCCACGGTGCGGATCGAGCAGCCCCGCTTTGACTACCTGTTCGTGCTCGACGTGACGCAGAGCATGAACGTGGCGGATGTAGAGCTCGATGGGGAGACGGTTCCGCGTCTCGAGTTCGCCCGCGCGGCGATCCGCCAGTCTCTGCGGCGCTTGCCGTGTGGCTCCAAGGCTGGCCTTGCCATGTTCACAGAGCACCGTAGCCTGATGTTGTTCTCGCCCGTGGAGGTGTGTGGCAACGTCGGCGCCTTCGAGACAACGCTGGCTACCCTGGATTGGCGCCTGGCTTGGGTGTCCCGCAGTGAAGTGGCAAAGGGGCTCTATTCGGCGATGCGGTCGGTGACCGAGATGGAAGGGGACATCCGTCTAGTGTTCATCACTGACGGGCACGAAGCCCCGCCGGTACCGCCGACCTTCCACGTCCCCTTCGAGCAGTACGCAGAGCAGGTGGATGGCCTGTTGATCGGCGTGGGCGGCGATGAGCTGATGCCCATCCCCGTCATGTCCGAGGAGGGCGAGGTGCTCGGCTACTGGCGGGCCGAGGATGTGCAGCAGCTCGACAACTACCAGCTCGGTCGCAGCGGCGATGTCGAGGGTGAGGGGATTGAGAACGCGGCCGAAGTGCGGCGCTTGATTGCCGCCGGCACCGAGCACATGTCGTCCCTGCGCGAGCAATATCTGCAGGGCGTAGCTGATCAAGCGAGGCTTGACTATGTGCGCGTACGAAGCCCGCCTGAGCTCACTCGAGCGCTGCGTCAGTCGCGTTTTGCCGAGCAAATCACGGTGGACGCGCAGACCGCGCCACTGCTTGGAGCGGCCACTCTGGCGCTTGCGCTGCTCTACCTACTGCTGCCGGCGCTCCGCGCGCAGCTCCAGCGACGGACTCGCTTAGGGAGCTAGAGAAGTCCCCCTAACTGCTGCTCTCCCAGCCGACCTATCGCCGTGGCAAGCGGTGTTTGGAGATTGCAGATTGGTTCACACTAGCCACGTCCGAGCTGTGACCTAGGCGCCCGTAACTGGCGATCATCTGTGATCAAACTGGGGACGTAAGTTACGTCAATCAATGCACCTGCGTGAGCGCGGCTGCATTCCACCGCTCTACTTGGGCGAGGAGTGTTTGCATGGATCTTCAGGTCATGATGCCTGTGCTGATGGGGTGGGCGGTTCACTTGAGCGGCTACCCAGCGCCCGAGCAGCCTCCTAAGCTCGAGTACCGTCTGCATGATTTCTTCGTACGTGAGGTGTGCGGCGATCGCGAGTGCAAAGTTGTCGGATGGTACAACGATGAGGGTGTGATCTACGTGGACGAGCGCCTACGCTATTCCTCCTCATCGTTTGCCAAGAGCCTTATCGTGCACGAGCTAGTGCATTACCTGCAGCACCGGAGTGGTCGCTTCGACAGCTTCTCCTGCGAGCACAGCATCGTGCGGGAACGGGAGGCTTACAGCGTGCAGAGCGACTACATGCTGCAGCTTGGTAATGCCGTGAATCCGATGCGGTTGCATCCGACCGCGTGCCGCTACGCGGGCGACTCCACTGCGAAGGCCGACGAAATCGCGAGCGTCGACTACGCCAACTAGCGAGTCTCCTAGCAGGTGAACGGTTCCGGAGCCGCTACCTGGCAGGCTACATCGATGCCGCGAGCTTGCCCGAGCACATCGACGATCGCTTCGGTTACCGTTGCGGGATCAGCGAACTGCACGTAGTGATCAGAGGACTGCGAGACGATGAGTCTGGAGTGCGAGGTCTGCTTGGCAAGGTCGGTCTGCAGGCGCTTCCACAACAACGCCATGGTGGCACTGCGGGGCGAGGCTAGGTAGGGAGATGGGTCGTGAATCACCACGGCCATAGGGATATCCGGCAGGGGCGCGTCCGCCGCGAGCTGCTGGGCGCTGCGACGCATGTTCGCGAGCTCGCTGTGGATCGAGACCACCGTGTCGGACGCGTAGGCGAACTTCTGCGCTAGAGGTCTGACGGCAGACGGCATGTTGCTGGGAACGTTGTTGTAGTTGCGAAGCATGAAGCTGTTGCCGCGCGGCGCCACGGACGGTAGTCCAGCCTCGTCGAAGGCCTCGAACTGGCGCTCGTGGGAGGAGTCGACGAGCACCAGGCCCGCCACTCGCTCGGGGTTACGCTTCGCGAACAGCTGAACGTTGAGCCCGCCGAAGGAGTGACCTACCAGCACGTAAGGACCGCCTATGCTGCTGTAGCCGAGGAGTTGCTCGAGCTCAGCGACGATACGACGGGAGTGCCGTGGCGACGGCCCGCGGTCCGACCAGCCGTAGCCAGCCCGATCGTAGGTACAGGCGCGGGTGTGCTCGGCCACCTTAGGCTGGATCAGGGACCAGTCCAGGGATGTGCCGCCGAGGCCCGAATCGAAGATGACAGTGGGCGAGCCCTGGCCCATACAGTGAACGTGCAAGCGGTGGTCGCCGACCCACACGAAGGTGCCGGGCGCCGGCGGTGCCGACTGTCCGTGGGTTAGGGCCGCATCGGCAGCACCCGCGAGCAGAGTGAACGCGATCGTGCAGGCAAGTCCCAAACGTTGGCTGATGGTGGCGGTCATGGTACCTCCGCGGCTAGGCTGTCCTGTATCTTCAATCGCGTCTGCTAGGGCTCTACGCAAGAGCAAAGCCGGCACGCGTGACCCACGTGGCCACAGCGCTGCGCCCAATTCAATAGCAGAGTTGGCTGGCCTTTGAAAATACCCCGGTGGCATTCGCTAATGCGGCGCTCCGCTTCACGAAAGCTGTTGCGTATCGCACGGATACGGCAGTGCCGAGGCCACCCCTTCCTCAGCACTTCGTGTCTCGCGTTGGCTTGGAGGCGGTCACTAGTTGCCGGTGCGGCGCTACTTGTCTGGCGAGGGCAGCTGTGGAACGGGCAGAGGCGGTAGCGATGGTGCGGGTGCTACACATCGTTTGAAGGTGATGGCCGAGGTCCGCCCGATGTTACGGGCTTCGAGTCGGCCGTAGGCGCCTACGTCCGAGGGAACGCGGCGTGCCCGGCAATTAAAGTCGCTGGGGATCGATAGCACGACATCCGCGTTGCCAAGCACGGATGCGCCCTCGCGCGGGTACGCGTTAGCCGCGCTGAAGGGGGCCACGAGTTCGTCTTGCCACGCACCGGCTGCAAAGGTGCCGACCCTAAGGCTAGTGGTGCCCTCGATGGCGTTGCTCACGATCAAGCCCAGCTGGGTGTTATCGCCAACGTAGAGCGCTTCGCCTTCAGGGCAGTAAACGGCGTTGTTGGCTACGATGATGCGGGGCGCTTCACCTCGCCAGCCTCGAAAGCTCATGCAGCGGCCGGCTCCGGCGCGACGCACGATAGTGTTGTGCAGCACGACCAAGTTGTTGGGCGTCCCCTGCTGGCTGGGGCTGCCGACAAAGCCCGCCTCCCCCTCGATGCCTTCGAGGATCACCACGTTGTTTCGCACCAGTACGTCGCCAGTGACTTGGATACCGCTACCGCCATGTTGGTTGAAGACTAGGTTGCCTTCGAGCACGTTCGGTCGCTTGCCGCCGTTGGCGTACGTGAGGATGGCAAGACCGTAGGTGTTGGTAAATACGTTGTTGCGCACGAGCACCGCCTCGCTGCCGCCCTCGAGGACCAATCCGCTTGCGTGGTCGCGTCCCTCGCGAGAGCGTGTGTCGTGACAGGAGTTGCCCACGATCTGTGAATCGTAAAAGGTGCAGGCACCGTGATTGCAGCCGAGATGGAGGCACTCGCCGGAGCCGCTCGTATCGTAGAACTCCGAGCGGCGCACAACGATGTCGGTGTAGGTCTCGTCCCGCGTACTGGCCATGAAAGCAGCATTGCCCGTGCTGTGCACGACGATACGCTCGAAGCGGGCATGGGAGCTGCTGCGCTCTAGTCGGACTCCGCGTGAGCCACCGCTGAAGGTGAGGTCACGGACCACGAGGTGCTTGGCGCTAAGGTCGATAATGCTCTGCTCGCGGTTCGGGCGGTGCAGGTGCGACACGGCGTTGCCCTCGCCGCTGATGATCACCGGATCCTCCGCCGTCCCTATCAAGGTAACCCCTAGGCGCGTCGTCGTGAGGTGTTTGCCGGCGAGGAAGTGTACCGAGCACTGCTCTGCCATGGCCCGGTCAAAGGCATCGCGTACGTCCTCACCTGGACTTACGGAGATCTGGCATCGAGCCTGGGTGGGCGCCGCGACCACCGCGCTGACGAGCAGCCCGAGGGTGGCTCGGGAGATGCCGGAGAGGATCATACGCATGAGAGTAGTGAGCCCTCGATGATGGGAACTGCCGCTAGTCTACCGCTCGATTGCGCACCCATGCCGTGGAGCCTCGCGGGCGACGCTATGATCTGCAGTTGATCCACCTTGAGCGAGGGACCCGCTGTGCGCTGCGAGCTTCGTCTGCCTTTTCTCGGCGCCTTCTGTGCGCAATTGCTGGCCGTACCTGTAATCGGGGCCGATGCCCCAGCAGCGGTCGAGGTGTTGCCGTCGGATGTGCAATCTCTGCGCTACCGCCTCGTCGGGCCCTTCCGTGGTGGGCGCACCGTCGGTGCCGTCGGCGTGCCGACACAACCTGGGGTCTTCTACGTGGGGGTCAACAACGGCGGGGTATGGAAGACCGACGACTACGGTCGCACTTGGCATCCCATCTTCGACGATGCGCCCACAGGCTCGGTGGGCGATCTCGCGGTAGCGCCGTCGGACCCCGATGTCATCTACGTGGGAACGGGCGAGGGTCTTCACCGACCAGACCTCGCGGTGGGCGACGGCATTTTCCGCTCGGGCGACGGCGGCGCCCACTGGCAACACGTTGGCCTTGCGGACGTTCAGCAGGTGGCACGTTTGATCGTTCATCCTACGGACCCGCAGACGGTGTTTGTCGCAGGGCTCGGTCACCCCTACGGCCCCAATGAGCAGCGCGGCGTGTTCCGCACCCGCGATGGCGGCGCCCAGTGGGAGCGTGTGCTCTACGTGGATGCGGACACGGGAGCCATCCAGGTTGAGTTCGATCCAAGCGATCCGAGCATCGTCTACGCCAGTCTCTGGCAACATCGGGACGGCCCTTGGGAGAACGCGGATTTCTCAGGGCCTAACAGCGGTCTTTATCGATCTGATGACGGTGGCGATAGCTGGCGTTCGCTCGACAAGGGGCTACCCGGTGCGAAGCAAGGTGTTGGGCGGATTGGCGTGGGTATTGCGCCCTCGCGGCCCACGCGGGTTTACGCGACGGTCGGCGCGCGCGAAGGTAGTGGCGTCTACCGGTCGGATGATCGCGGTGAGAGCTGGCGGCGTGTGAGTGAGGATGAGCGTGTATGGGGACGTCCGGGTGACTTCGGCGAGATTCGCGTTCACCCGCAGAACCCCGATGTAGTGTTCGCGGGCAACATCGCCGCCTATCGTTCTGAGGACGGAGGTGAAAGCTGGACCTCCATCAAGGGCGCACCGGGCGGAGATGACTATCACCGCATTTGGATTCACCCGAGCGAGCCGGACACGATGCTCTTCGCTGCCGATCAGGGGGCCACGATCACCGTCAATGGTGGTCGCACGTGGAGCAGTTGGTACAACCAGCCCACCTCACAGCTTTACCACGTGACGACGGACAACCAGTTCCCCTACTGGATCTACGGTGGTCAACAGGAGAGCGGCGCCATCGCCATCGCAAGTCGTGGCAACGGCGGGCAGATTACCTTCCGTGAGTTTCTCGGCGTGGGGGCCGACGAGTACGCCTACGTGGCGCCTGATCCGCGCAACCCCGATATCGTCTACGGCGGTCGCGTCGTGCGCTTTGATCGGCGGACAGGTCAGACTCGCAACGTCGCCCCCGAAGCGCTGCGATCTGGCGAGGTGCGCGTGCTGCGCACGCAGCCGCTGATGTTCCATCCAGCTGACCCCACCATGCTTCTCTACGCTACCAACCTGCTCTGGAGGACTCATGATGGCGGTCAGCATTGGGAGACCCTGAGTCCGGATCTCTCGCGCCCGCATCCTGCCGTGCCGCCTAGCGTAGGTGTTTATCGCAAGGAGGAAATGGACTCGATGGCACGTCGCGGGGTGATCTACGCGCTGGCGCCGTCGCCCCGTGATCGCCAGGTGCTGTGGGCCGGCACGGACGATGGACTGATCCATCGCACGGAGGATCTCGGGCGCTCCTGGCAGAACGTCACGCCGCCCACCCTAAGGTCTTGGGATAAGGTCTCGCAGCTGGACGCGGGGCACTTCGACAGAGCGACAGCCTACGCGGCGATCAACGCGATTCGCCGCGATGATCAGCGACCTTACGTCTATCGAACGCACGATCGAGGTGAGACCTGGCAGCTGATCGTGTTCGGTCTGCCCGCGTCGGGACCGGTCAATGTCGTGCGCGAGGACCCCAAGCAACCTGGACTGCTGTTTGCGGGCACGGAACGTGGCGTTTACGTGTCCATCGATGATGGGGACCATTGGCAGCCCCTTCGTTTGAATATGCCCGCATCGTCAGTGCGCGACCTGGTCGTGCACGAGAACGATCTGGTGGTGGGGACGCACGGACGCTCGATATGGGTGCTCGACGACATCGCTCCGCTGCGATCTCTCTCCGCGGCGAAGGCCGCCCAAGGCCCCTACCTCTTTCCACCGTCACTGGCCGTGCGCGTCCGCTGGAACATGTTCTCCGATACACCGCTGCCGCCGGAGGAGCCAACCGGCCAAAATCCTCCCGACGGCGCCATCGTCGACTACTACCTGGATAGGGCGGCAGAACGGGTCACGCTGGAGATCCTCGACGGCCGGGGCGCCTTGGTGAGGCGCTACGACAGTGCGCTCCTGCCGTTGCCGGTCGATCCGGCGTCCCTGCCCCATCCAACCTATTGGATTCGTAAGTCGAAGCCGCTCGCTGTCGCAGCTGGTCACCAGCGCTTTGTCTGGGATCTACGCTTTTCCGAGCCGCCGGGCGTGACTCGGCGCTTCGATATTGCGGCGGTCTACCAGCAAACGCCCGTAGGCCCGGTGGGCCCATGGGTGGCGCCGGGTACCTACACGGTGCGGCTCACGGTCGACGGTCAGGTGCGCGAGCAGCCGCTCACGGTCACCCTCGATCCCCGGGTGCGCGTCAATGAGGATGAGGTGGCGGCGCAGACCGAGTCCTCCCTGCGAGCATTCCATGCTTACCATCGGGCTCAAGATCTGCGTAGGCGCATCGACGCTGGTCTGCCAGATGCATCTGCTGCACGTGGGCACGCCCTACGCCTGTTACGTGGTGAGGGGCAGGCCAAGGTGACCGACATCACCTACGGCAGTGTCTACGCGGTGGCCAAGGAAGAGGAGACAGTGGTGAGCCTTCAGGGCAAGCTGCTGTACCTGCTTCAGCTATTCCAGGCGGCTGACGCGCGGCCCACGGCGGCGGCGGTGCGGGCCCTCAAGGCAATGGAACGACGCACGCTCGAACTGGAGGAACGCTTTGAAACACTTGAATCACCGGCGGATGGTGCGGATCGATGACAAGCGCCTCAGCGCTCACGCTGCATCACTTCAGCGAGTCAAGCGCAAGCTACCGCGTACGCATCGCCCTGGGTCTGAAGGGCCTTAGCTTTGACTCCGTGTTGGTTGACATCCGCGAGCGCGAGCAACACGCCGAACGTTATCGGGCTTTGAATCCTCAGGGGTTGGTCCCGTGTTTAGAAGTGGGCGAACACTGTGCCATCGGCCAATCCAGTGCGATGCTGGAGTACCTGGAGGAGGTCGGGATGGGACACTCTCTGTTGCCTAGGACGGCAGCAGAGCGCGCCGAGGCGCGGTCGCTTTCGCAGCTGATCATCAGCGATGTAGCGCCCTTTCAAAAGACCACACTGCAACGCTATTTGACCGATGCCTTCGACTTCGATGAGGGAGCGATTGGTCAGTGGCTGAGCTTCTGGATGGGGCGTGGTTTGCGGCCGATCGAAGCGATGGTCCGCAACCGGGTGAGTCAGGGGGGCTTCGTCTTCGGGGGGCAACCTGGCTGGGTGGAGTGTTGTCTGGTGCCGCAGCTATACAATCTGCGCAAGTTTGCCGTGGACCTCGGACCGTTTCCCCAGCTGCAGGCGCTGGAGGCCCGCTGCGTCGAGCTCCCTGCTTTCGAAGCGGCCCACCCTTGCCATTGGCGAGGACTGAGCTGAGTGTCGCTACAGCGCGACGGTGGGCCAGACGGCCCACCACCTGAGTGCGCTTACTGGCCGGTGCCGCCGTTGGCTACTTCGAAGGTCTGCGAGAACTTCATGTCCTTGGTGTCCGTGACTTCGGCCGTGAGTTTGCCGGCTACCTCCGGGCGCATGTAGAAACGGAAGCTCGGGTTCTCGCTGATCGAGAAGCCAGTCTGTGCCGAAAAGATCTGCTCACCGTCCAGCGACACCTTCACATCCCGCACGAAGTGAGCCGGTAGGTAGAGCTGGGTCAGCTGGTCCATCTGCATGCCGTTGATGTTCGGATGGCTCACGTTGAGCTGGAACTGGCGCGCCTGCGCTTCGTTGTTCGGGTCCAGCTCACGGAACTTCATCTTGCCCAAGCGAGCCATCGCCGCGTCGAGGTCGGCACCGGCTGGCGCTGAGCAGCCGCCGCTGGCCTTCACGAAGGTGCGTGTCATGTGCAGGCGACCATCGTTAGTTCGCGCCACCACACGTATGGGGGAATACTGATCGATGCGCAGTCGCAGGGCGAGATCGGCACGGCCGGCCTTCGCGCTGAAGTCGAAGCGGCCTGCGAGGGGCCCCGGGTTCTTGTCGACGATCAACCAAATCGTCTCGATGTAGCGATCTTCGCTCTGGGGGAAGGCCGCCGTGATGTTGACGGGAACGATCGCTGCGTTTTGCGCGCGATAGGGTGCTTCAAGGCTAACGACGCCGTCGCCGTCCCAGATGTCTTCGTTCGGGAAGAAGTGATCGCGCAGGCCGTTTTGCCAGATTACATCTTCGACCGGACTCGATTGCTGCGCCGCGGCGATGGGAGCGCTCACGAGAAGCGCTAGGGCCAAGGGCAGGGCGAGCAAGAGGCGTTGCATAATCATGAGCTCCTGTAGCGGAATGGGACCTACTCCCATTCGAGTTCGACGTACGCGGCGGCCACGTTGCGTTGGTGATAGTGATCGGCGAGTTCCCATCCCGCGCCGGCCTCCACGCCGGCCTCCTCCTGGGCCTGCTCGATGCTATCGCCGCGGGCCACTGCGGCGCGTACGTCTTTTCTGACCGCACTAAGATACGCCAGGTTCGGTCGGAATGCTTCATTTACGCTCTCACTCACCGGACCGTGGCCAGGCACGATGAGGGTGGGTGCTGCGTTGCGTAGCCAAGACTCCAGGACTTCGATCCAACCGTTGATGCTGCCATCGATCACAGGCAAGTGATGGCGGAACAGCAGGTCGCCGGTGAACAGGGTGTTGGTCGGCGTATCCAGCACGCTCACATCGTTGTCCGTGTGTGCCGCGGGGTGGGCCGTCACCACGAGTTCCCGTTCGCCGAGATCGATGCGCAGCTCGTCTCCCGTGGTCGCCGTCGGTGGCACGATCACCTGCTCGGGCTGCCATGGCGTGGCGCGCACGGCATTGGCGTTCTGCACGTAGCTGGCGCCGCGCAAGGCCGTAGCCCGCGGCAGATTGGTATGGCCGATGATGGAGATAGTGGGATTGGCTTCGACAAACGGTCGGTTCCCGAACACATGATCTGGATGCACGTGAGTGTTGATCAGGTGGGTGATCGGCAGCTTGGTGACTTGGCGGATCGCGCAAAGCAGGGCCTCGCCTTCCGCTGGGCTTCCGCCGCTGTCGATGACGGCGACGGCTTCTGAGCCGATCACGAAACCGACATTGGCCACATCGTCGGCTTCGAAGACCACCCCCACCTTGCCGAGGCGCACGTAGACGCCGGAGGCGATCTCTTCGATGTCAGCCTCTGGGCACGGTGCGTCGCCGGCGCACCCGGCCAGTAGCAGCGCGCAAAGGGCTGCGAACGCTGCAAGTCTCAAGGAAGCATCCTGCTCAGCACGCCGTCACGGCGCACGATTCCGTGCATTGCTGCGCCGCCCACATGAAGCAACAGAGCCAGCACGAGCAGCTTTGCGCCCAGGTGATGCGCGTCGCTGAAGAGCTGATTCAACTCCGGTGATTTTTCTGCCCATTTGGGCAGGGCGAGGCCGAACCAGCGCGTCGAGTAGCCGCTGTAGGAGGTGGAAAGATAACCCAGTAGTGGTTGCAGGAACATCAGCAGGTACAGAAACACGGCGTTGGCGCGAGCGGCGGTGCGTTGCCAGCCAGGCAGCTTCTTAGGGAGGGCAGGTGGTCGATGGGTCAGGCGCCAGATCAGCCGCAGTATGACCAGTACGACCGCTGTGAGTCCGATCGACTTATGCCATGAGATCACTAAGCCTCGGCTCTCATGGCCGTCCGGCAAGGTGTTGAAGTAGTAACCCACCACCAGCAACGCGAGGATGAAGGCGGCCACGATCCAGTGCAGGGCGATCGCCACATGGCTGTATTTCTCGTGACCCGCAGCCGCTGGCGCTGGTGAACTCGTCATGACACCTCTTTCGCTACTTTGAAATCGCACTCACGCGCTACTGTGAGCGGTGGCAATCCGCGTCACGTGTGTCTAGTATTCTTAAAAAATGACGGCTGCGTGTAGGCCCCTTGGGTGCGCTGCGCCGGCCAGCCGCGGCTTACTATATGACCAACGACGCTACGGACGACACACCCCCGAGCCAACGCGGGCTGCAGCTCGAGGGGCGAGCCATCGCCGAGCCCGGTGCCCGCCCCACCCGGATCACTCGGTGGGAAGCTGAATCTGGTGCCTCGTCACCGATCGACGCGGTAGCTGTCGAAGAGCCACTAGAAATCCGTCTGTCCTGGCTGGACGGCGAGGGCGAAGCGCGCGAGCAGAGCATCTCCATCACAATGCGCACGCCGGGCAACGACCTGGAGCTTGCCGTAGGATTCTTGCACGGCGAGGGGATCCTTACCGATCCGAAGCAGCTGGCTCAAGTCGATCACTGCGGACCTGCCGTCGGTCCTCACCAGCTGCGCAACGTCGTGAAGGTGACTCTCGCCGACGCGAGTCAACTCGACCTGGGTCGCCTCGAGCGCCACTTCTACACCACGTCGAGCTGCGGGGTTTGCGGCAAGACCTCCCTCGAAGCCCTGCGCGTGCAAACGCGCTATCGGTGTTCGGTGTCCGCCTTGACTATGACGGCGGCCACGCTCGGTGCCCTTCCTAATGAGCTACGTAAGCATCAGGAAGTATTCGGACGCACGGGAGGAATCCATGCGTCCGCCCTGTTCGATGCACAAGGGCAGCTAGGGGCAATCCGCGAGGACGTCGGACGCCACAATGCCCTCGATAAGCTGCTCGGTGCCGAGTTCATGGCAGGGCGCTTGCCCTTGAGTGACTTCGGGGTGCTGGTCAGCGGCCGAGCCAGCTTCGAGCTCATGCAGAAGGCTGTGATGGCCGGGGCGAGCATGTTGGCGGCCGTCGGAGCGCCGTCTAGTCTGGCGGTAGAGCTAGCGCGAGAATTCGACGTCATCCTCGTAGGCTTCCTGCGCGATGACCGATTCAACGTTTACTCAGGTGCCGAGCGCCTCCTTGCCGTCGGGGCCCGCTCAGGGCAGACCTCGCCGCGCCCGTCCGCCAGCGGCCGAGGGAGGAGCCCATGAAGCTTCGTATCCGAGGTAACTCCATCCGCCTACGGGTTACCCGCGGTGAGCTCGCGAGCATCGCCAGCGATGGCCTAGTGGAGGAGATCGTCGACTTCGGTTCCAACGCGTTGCGCTATCGCCTCGTACGCGATCCTGAGGCCACCGCAGCGCAGGCACGCTTCGCTGACCAGATCATCGAGGTGAGGCTGCCCGCTGTCGCCGTGGATGCCTGGGCGCACGATGAGGCCGAGGTGTCCATCGACGCGGAGCAGAGGCTTGATGCGGGCGCTCTACGGATCCTGGTGGAGAAGGATTTCGCATGCCTGCAGCCCCGAGCGGAAGAGGACGAGAGCGATATGTTCGCCCATCCCAATACAGACGATCTTAAGTGTTAGGTGAGCGCAATCCCACGGTCACGAGCGCCCGCGAGGGGCGAGTCCGCGCCAGGGCAGAATAACCGTCAAAAGAGGCGTCAGCTATGAGTCGAAACCTGATCGCGCTACAGAACAAATTCCTCGGTCAAGGTCAGACCATCTACGACGTCCTCGCCCGCCATCACGATGAGCACGGTGCTATCAGCGATGCGGATATCGACCGTCTCGCCAAGGAGCACAAGCTACCGCCGCAGCACGTGCGCTCGACCGCGAAGTTCTACGAAGAGCTGTGCCATTCGAGCCCCGCTCGGTGCACGCTCAAGGTGTGTAATGGTGAGGCATGCCGTACCTCCGGCTGTGCCAGCTTGGAGTCCGAGCTGTGCGAACGCTTGCACGTGCAGGCACCTGGCGGGGTGAGCGCGGCGGGGGTTCGCGTGGAGCATGTGACCTGCTTGGGATACTGCGGCGTCGGTCCCGCGGCGATGGTGGACGGAACACCGGTGAGCCTCGCCGAGCAGCGATCCCGCGATCGTGTCGTCGCCTATGCCTTAGCCGGCGAGCCCCACGGCCTCGAAGAGCCACGTAACCCCGTGTATCTCCCCGCGGACGACAAACCCTGCGTGCTGCTGCGGCATTTCGACCGAGACGTGGTGGGTTTGGAGGCCGCCCGCGAGGTGGGTGTCTACGACGCGTTGAGCAAGGCGGTCAACGACATGACGCCGGCGCAGGTGATCAGTGAAGTAAAGGCGAGCCAGCTTCGCGGGCGCGGTGGTGCTGGCTTCCCCACGGCGATCAAGCTGCAGACCGTGCACGATGCGCCGAGCGAGGACGGGCGCAAGTTCATCGTCGTCAATTGCGACGAGGGGGACGCCGGCTCCTACATCGACAAGGAACTTATCGAGCGCGATCCCCATACGCAGCTCGAAGGGGCGCTACTCGCGGCCTACGCGACAGGCGCTACGGAGGTCATTCTCTACATTCGCTTCGAGTACCCGCGCTGCATTGAGCACATGGAGCAGGCGATTGCGCAGGCGCGTGCCGCGGGCCTCGTGGGTGAGCGCATCGCCGGCAGTGACTTCTCCTGCGAGGCCCGCGTCGTGCGGGGGCAGGGCGCCTACATATGCGGCGAGGAGACCTCGTTGCTGCGCTCGATCGAGGGCGTGCCGGCCATCGTGAGCTACAAGCCGCCATTCCCAGCCGTGAAAGGTCTGTGGGGGTGTCCGACCGCGGTCAACAACGTCGAGACTCTGCACAACCTGTCCTGGATCGTGGCCAACGGTGGAGAGGCCTATGCCGCCTTCGGTCATGGCACATCCCGCGGGACCAAGCTGGTGAGTCTGAACACGCGTGTGAAGCGACCTGGTCTGTACGAGATCGAACTCGGCACCACCCTGCGTGAGCTATTGTTTGGCTTAGCGGGTGGCATGCAGGACGGGCAACGTTTCAAGGCGGTTCAGATCGGCGGGCCCCTCGGCGGTATCCTGCCCAAAGCGCTCCTCGATACGCCCCTCGCCATCGATGAGCTCGCCGCCGTGCAGGGCATGCTCGGCCACGCGAGCGTGGTGGTCTACTCGCAGGAGGACGACCTCATCCAGATCGGTCGTGCTCTGATGCACTTCACCGCCGTGGAGAGCTGTGGCAAGTGCTTCCCATGCCGCATCGGCTCCGTACGAGCGACCGAGCTGTTCGACCAGATGATCGAGGGTGGCGTGACGGATGCGCGAATGACGCTGCTGCGCGAGCTTTGCGAAACCATGGAGGTGGGCAGCCTATGCGCCCTGGGCGGCATGGCGCCCGTGCCCATCTACAACCTGCTGCAGTATTTCCCGGATGAGTTCGAGCGCCTGCGCCGCTCGCCGCTCGCACCGCCCGCCATGGCGGACGAGGCCTGAGCGCCGCTTACGCGCAGGTGGGTGAGCGCCAGCACGCAAAGGCCAGTCCGTCTCCTCGTGATGCCTAGGATTACCAATATGGATGCGCTACCGGAGTCAACATCATGATCAAGCAAGTCCCTGAGCGGGTTCGCCGCCATGTGGCGGAGATCCTCGGTCAGCCCGATGGCGCTGAAGCCGAAGTCACCGTCACTATCGACGGGGAGAGCGTCGATGTTGCGACCGGCACCACCATCCTCAAGGCCATGCGCAAGCTCGGCAAAGACGTGCCGACCCTGTGCTACTCCGATCGCATGCAACCCTACGGGGCCTGTCGTACCTGCCTGGTGGAGCAGGTGGGCGGTAAGACCGTAGCCTCCTGCCACACGCCGGTGCGCGAGGGCGGCGAGTACATCACCCGCAGCAAAAAGCTCTCGCGCCTTCGCTACAACATCGCCGAGCTGATCGTGTCCGACCACCCGCTCGAGTGCCTCGACTGCACGGCGAACAACCGCTGTGAGCTGCAGGCGTTCGCCGCCGAGGTTGGCCTGCGTGCGTCGCGCTTCGAGGCGCCTCGCACCCACAATCCGCCGATGGACAACTCCCATCCCTTCATCAAGTTGGAGATGGACAAGTGCATCGGTTGCGCTAAGTGCGTTCGCGCTTGCGATGAGGTGCAGGGGTCTTTCGTCTTAGGGATGGAAGGGCGTGGCTTCGACGTCCGGGTGATCGCGGGCAATGGGACGGGCTTCGAGGACGCTGATTGCGTGAGCTGTGGCCAGTGCGTCTTCGAGTGTCCGGTGGCAGCCTTGGAGGAAGCGCAGACGCGCACCCACGGGTTGCCGGATAAGACCACCACCACTACCTGCTCCTACTGCGGCGTCGGTTGCTCCCTAAATGTGAACAGTAAGGACGATGAGATCATCAACATCGAGCCCAACCCGGAGGGCTCGGCCAACCTCGGCCACACCTGTGTCAAAGGGCGCTTCGCTCACCAGTTCACCTACGCGGACGATCGCCTCACCTCGCCTCTCGTGAACGACGGTCGGGGCAACTTCCGCGAAGTGAGTTGGGACGAGGCGAATCGGTACATCGCCGAGAACCTGACGCGCATTCGTGATCAGCATGGCCCAGCGGCCTTCGCCAGCATCTCCTCCTCACGGTGTACGAATGAGGAGAACTACCTTATGAACAAGTTCACGCGGGTGGTGATGCAGACCAATAATATCGATAACTGCTCGCGTATCTGCCATTCGCCCTCCGCCTTCGCCCTCAACAAGGCGCTCGGCACGGGGGCGGGCACCAATAGCTTCCAGGATGTGGAGAAATCCAGGCTCGTCGTGCTGATCGGCACGAATACCACCGAGGCCCATCCGGTGTTCGGCGCCCGGATCAAGCAGGCGGTGCTCAAGGGCTGCAGGCTCATCGTGCTCGATCCGCGCAACATCGAGCTGTCCAGGTACGCCGACATGCATCTGAAACTGCGACCGGGGACCAACGTGTCCGTACTGAACGCCATGCAGCACGTGGTGCTATCCGAGGGGTTAGTCGATGAAGCTTTCGTCGCCCGCCATGCCGAGGGTTACGAGGCTCTGCGTACGGAGATGAAAGCCTACACGCCCGAGTGGGCGCACGGCATTAGTGGGGTGCCCGCAGATCTCATTCGTGAGGCCGCGCGCGCCTACGCTACGAGTGGAGCCAGCCAGCTGCTGTGGGGTCTCGGCGTTACCGAGGGTTCCCACGGCACCGAGTCCACCTTCGCCCTGATCAACCTAGCCGTGATGACCGGCAACATCGGCCGCGCCGGCACGGGAGCTGCGCCGATTCGAGGCCAAAACAACGTGCAGGGCGCCTCGGACGTGGGTGCTCTCCCGGACGTTTTCAGCGACTATCGCAGCGTCTTCGACGAGCAGGCGCGGGCTGATCATAGACGCGTTTGGGGCGTAGAGACGCCACTGAACAAGGGCCTGCGCATCCCGGATATGTTCGACGCTGCCCACGCTGGCACGCTGAAGGCGATGTACGTGCTCGGCGAGGACATCGCCCAGTCCGACCCGGACACCGCTCATGTGGTCGGGGCACTCGAGGCCCTCGAGTTCCTCGTGGTGCAGGACCTGTTCCTGTGCGAGACCGCCCGCTATGCCGACGTGGTCTTACCCGGCTCCTCCTTCCTCGAGACCGACGGCACCTTCACCAATTCCGATCGCCGCATTCAGCGCGTTCGCCAAGCGGTGAAGCCGCCTGAGGGCTGCCACACCGATGGTGATGTGATCAACGGTATCGCGCGGGCCATGGGGGTCGACTTCGGCTTCGACGAGGGCGAGGGGACGCCAGTGGACACTTCACGCATCATGGACGAGATCGCTGAACTCACTCCGGCCTGGGGCGGCGTGAGCTACGAACGTCTCGATGAGCTAGGTGTCATCCAATGGCCCTGTCCCTCACCGGACCATGCCGGCACGGAGACCGTGCACGCCGATGGCGACTTCCTTAAGGGCAAGGCGTCGCTGCGCGTAACGCCCTGGCAAGACCCCGGTGAGATCCCTGACGAGGAGTATCCCTTCTACCTGACCACCACGCGCATGCTGTTCCACTACAACGTGGGCACGATGACGCGTCGCACGGACATTACGGCGCTCGACAAGGCGAAGGAGGAGCGCGTTCGCCTGCATCCGTCGGATGCCCGACGCATGGACGTGTGCAATGGCGAGATGGTGGATGTGGTGTCGCGGCGCGGTCGCGTGCGCGTGCGCGCGGAGGTCACCCGCGCCACCAACCCCGGCACTTTGTTCATGACCTTCCACTATCCGGAGACCCGCACCAATATCCTGGTTGGTGAACATCGCGATGAGTACACGGGTTGCCCGGAGTACAAGGTGAACGCGGTGCGTCTGGAGAAGCTAGTGCCGGGGGTTGAGGAGACCTTTGAGGCCCCTCCGGCGACCATCGGTGGTAGGCGGGTTGCGTTCGATGGTCGGTGCCAGGCGCAGGAATCCGAGCACGAGCAGATCGATTAGCTGAGTTTCGCGCAGCGCAGTTCACCGCGGACCGGTTGCCCGAAGCCAGTGGCCAATGGTCTCGAGGGTGGCGCCTTCCCAGTCAGCCACTACTTCGCGATCATCGGGCCCGTAGCCGTCGGACAGTCGGATCGCGACGACTCCGGCGGCCTGAGCGGCACGCACATCGTAGGTGGAGTCACCAATCATCACGGCGTGCGACGGATCCACCTCGAGCGTCGTGAGGGCCTCGAGGACTGGGTCAGGCGCGGGTTTCTTGCGCGCCGTGTCGTCGCCGCAGACGATCGCTCCGAAGTGCTGCATCCAATCGAGCGCGTCCAGCAACTGCAGGGTGAAGCGTCGCGCCTTGTTGGTCACCAAACCCATGGGAGTGCCCCGCGCGTCGAGCTCGGCCAGCAGCCCGTGAGCGCCGGGGAGCGCCTCTGTGGTGCTGCCGTTTGCGGCTTCGTAGTGGCGCGCAAACACGGCCATCGCATGGGCTCGAGCCTCTTTCGAACTCGCTGCGATGCCCGCCCAGGTGAGGGCTTCACCCACTAACGCATCGATGCCGCGACCCACCCATTGGCGGACACGTTCTCCGCCCGCGGGTGCATGTCCGAGGGCTTCGAGTGTGCCGTCGGTGGCCAGCGCGAGGTCGCCAAGGCTATCGACTAGGGTACCGTCGAGGTCGAAGAGGACGGCTTGGGGCGCAGGAAGGAGATGTGTGGCCGACGGTGGTGACATACAGAGTACCGGTGAACGCAGTCGATGGTGACACCTCGGTCGGCTATCCGCCGAGGAGAGAATCGCATGCTAGACTCGCAGCCCGTTTTCAGCGGTTCAAGGCATTAGACATCATGAACACAGCCCTTTCGCGAATCATAAGAGCACTTCTCACCGCTGGTATTGCCCTCGCCGCCGCCACGGCCAGCGCGGAAGACCTGCTGCGAGGTGAATTCACCAACCGCGACGGTGAACGCCAACCGTTCCTAGTCACGGGTGATTCCCCGGAGGAGATCGTCGGTGGGCACATTCATATGGGCGACGATCAGTACGTGATCGCCAAGCAGAGTCGTCTCGGTCTCATCGGCGCGGCCCGCTTCCAGCAGGGGGGCGATCGCGAATATGGCGAGTACGCCGTGCTCTCTTCCTCCTTCAGCGAGATGACGGCGACGGGACAGCCCTGGGTGAAGGCTCAGAACTACGTGGGCTGCGACAAGGACTACAACACCTTCGTCGCGCTCTACCGCGTCTACGGCGTCGATCGCGTCAATGCTCTGGGCTCCTCGCCCTACGGTAGCTTCACGGACGACCCTGAGGCCGCCGACGAGTCGATTGTGTACTGCTTGTACTCGCGTCCGGCGAGCGGCAAGCCGGGCAGTGGTGCGGTCGAAGACGCCCCGGCTAGCACCTAAGCGAGCCTTCTTGCGGTGGGCGGACACTGCGCTGTCCGCTCGCTGTCCGCTGTCCGCTATCGGACGCCTGTCCGGCCTTCGCCAGTTTCCCCATCGATCTGCTAACCAGCTGTTTCCTGGCGTTTTTCACTTCCATCCAAGCCATTGGCACGAGCGCTGCATCTAAGTCCGTAACACTCACTATCGGACGGGATGCGGACGTGAAGACCTCACTACTCGACAAGTCGGTTGCCATCGGTGTCGTAGTCGCAACTTACGTTGCCCTCATCGCGCTGTGGGCGCCCCGACTCGAGGGATCGCCCGCGCTCGCCCCCGATCTGCTGCAGGGGCCGTTCAGCTTCGAAGCCGACGCCGGTTGCGCCGTCGAGATGCCGCCCGCTCATCCTCTGCCTGCGCACCCGCCCAAGCCGTCGCGTCGCGGCTTTTGGCTGTGAGCGTCTCGCGCATGAGCAGCAACCCGGATATCTCTCCTAGCCGCTCTGCTAACTTGGAGCGACTCACGGCGCGGTCCGACCAAGGGAGCGGCAACCCCGAGTCCGCCGGTAGCACCCCTATCCGCGATACTTCCGCCCAGGACCTGCGCGTGGAGGGGGCGGCGGGCCGTCGCCGACTTCGCTGGGGCATTCGAGGCCTCGGCGCGCTGGCCGCCCTACTCATCTTCGCTTGGCTAGTAGGTCCGAGCGTACGCGCATACCTCGAAGCCCCGACCAGCATCAGTGAGAGTCGCCTGCGCTTGGCCCAGGTGGAGCGGGGGCGCTTCGTGCGTGACGTTGCCGCCGAGGGGGTGGTCGTCGCCGCCGTGAGTCCCACCCTGTTTGCCCCTGAGGACGGCACGGTCACCTTCGATGTCCAGGAGGGCGATGTCGTCTCCGAAGGGCAGGCGCTAGCCGTCGTCGACAGCCCCCTACTGCGCAGCCAGCTCGAGCAGGAAAACGCCACCTTTCGCAGCCTCGAGACTGGCATGGCCAGGCGTGAGCTCGAAAACCGTGCCCAGGATCTAGAGAACCAGCAGCAGGTGGATCTCGCCCGCGTCACGGTCACCGCCGCCGAGCGTGAGCTGCGCCGCGCGGAGAGTTCCCGTGCCTCCCAGGTCATCAGCCAGCAGGACTATGAGAAGGCAATAGACGATCTCGAGCGTGCCCGCCTCGAGTACGCTCACGCCCAACAGAATGCAAAGCTCGAGAGCGAACGTAGCGCATTCGATCTGCAGACCCTCGGCATCGAACGAGATCGCCAAGCCTTGGTGGTTGCAGATCTCGAACGCCGCGTCGCCGACCTAACCGTTCCCTCACCGGTGGACGGTATGGTGGGCACGCTCGCGGTAACCCAGAAGGCAGCCGTCGCGCGCAACGCACCCGTGCTGAGCGTCGTCGACCTCTCCGCCCTGGAGGTGGAAATCCGGGTGCCACAGAGCTACGGAGATGATTTGCTCATAGGGCTTCCCGCAGAGGTGACCTTCTCCGGCAATCGCTACCCAGCCACGCTCACGGCCGTATCCCCGCAGGTGCAAGAGAACCAGGTGGTCGGTCGCATTCGCTTCGACGGTGAGCTGCCGCCGCGGATGCGCCAGAACCAGCGCGTCGCGGCACGCGTCCTGCTGGAGTCCACGGACGATGCGCTGAAGGTCAGGCGCGGCCCATTCCTGGATACGGGCGGCGGCCGCGTCGCTTACGTGGTGGAGGACCGCGTGGTTCGCCGGCGGTTGATCCAGACCGGGTCGAGCAACCTGCGCGAAGTGGAGGTCCTCGAGGGCCTGGCGCCCGGCGATACGGTGGTGATCTCCGATATCTCCGTCTTCGACGGTGCCGAGTCTGTGATGCTCGCCCGCTAGCCCTCGCCGCCATCGCTAAACCAGATCAAGTAATAATTTAATTAGGCGTTCCGATTCTTTCGCTCGAGCCGCCTAGGACCCCAAGGAGCCACTCATGTTCAAGATGGAACACATCGCCAAGGTCTACCGTACGGAGCTTGTGGAAACGCACGCCCTACGCGACTTTAGCCTCACCGTGGAGTCGGGCGAGTTCGTAGCCGTCACAGGGCCCAGTGGCTCAGGCAAGACCACCTTCCTCAACATTGCCGGTCTGCTGGAATCGCCAAGCAGCGGACGCTACGTGCTCGATGACCTGGATGTGAGTGAACTCGACGACAACGCTCGCTCACGCATCCGTAACCAGAAAATCGGGTTCATCTTCCAGAGCTTCAACTTGATTCCCGACCTCGATGTGGCCGACAACGTGGAGGTGCCCCTGCGCTATCGCGGCATGAAGGGCGGCGAGCGTCGCGAGCGGACCGAAGCGGCGCTCGACTTGGTCGGCCTAGGCTCGCGCAAGCGCCATCTGCCTGCTCAGCTTTCTGGTGGCCAGCAGCAGCGGGTCGCCATCGCTCGTGCCCTTGCCGGTAACCCCAGCTGCCTGCTGGCGGACGAGCCCACGGGGAACCTCGACTCGCTCATGGCGCGCCAGGTGATGGAGTTGCTCGAGGAGATCAACGATCGCGGCACCACCATCATCATGGTGACCCACGATCCGGAGCTGGCGCGTCGGGCTCAGCGGAATGTGCACGTGTTGGACGGCTGCGTCTCTGACCTAGAGGGCGAGCTAGTCGGCTCCGCCGCAATCGCCTGAGGGGCCTGTGATGTTCTCCTATCATCTTCGTTTGGCTTGGAAGAGTCTGTGGGGTAACCGGGCTCTCAGCCTACTGATGGTCGCGGCCATCGCCGTGGGCATCGGCGTGTGCATGACCACGCTCACGATATACTACCTGATGTCCTCCAACCCCATCGCCCACCGCAACGACGTGCTGTTCGCGGTGCAGCTCGATGGCTGGGATCCGGAAGAGGGCTACAACCAGGAGCCCGATGGGGTGCCCTGGGAGTTGACCTGGCGCGACGCGATTGCTCTGCGCAAGAGTGACATCCCCAAGCGGCAAGCGGCGATGTACAAGGCAACCTTCGTGGTGCAGCCGGAGCGCGAGGACGTCAATCCCTTCCTCTCGATCGCTCGCGTCACGGACAGTGACTTCTTCGGTCTGTTCGATGTGCCGTTTCTGTACGGCAACGCCTGGGACAAGGCGGCGGACGAAGCCGGCGAGCAGGTCGTGGTGCTCAGCCGCAGCATCAACGAGAGAGTCTTCGGAGGTGAGAACAGCGTGGGTCGGACCGTGCGCATGGGCGATCGGTCCTTTCGCGTGGCCGGTGTGCTGAAAGACTGGAATCCGACGCCGAAGTTCTTCGATCCGAACAACGGTGCTTACGATGATGCTGAAGACATCTATGTGCCCTTCACGCTCACCCGAGCGCTGGAGCTGGATTCAGCGGGCAACACCAACTGCTGGAAGCCCGAGCCGCGCAACTCCTACGATGACTTCATGAACTCCGAGTGCGTTTGGATCCAGTACTGGGTGGAGTTGAGCTCCGCCCAGCAGCAACGCGAGTACCAACGCCACATCGACGCCTACGCGAAAACCCAGAAGGCCCTCGGTCGTTTCGAGCGCCCCCTCGACAATCGCTTGACCAAAGTATCGGACTGGCTGGATGTGCGCCGGGTGGTAGCGGACGACAGCAAGGTGTTGGTGGGGCTTGCCTTCATGTTCCTTGCCGTGTGCCTGTTCAATACCGTTGGGCTGCTCCTGTCGAAATTCGTAGGGAAGGCGTCGCAGATCAGTATTCGTCGTGCCCTGGGGGCAACGCGCGGGGAGCTGTTCCGACAGCATCTGGTGGAGGTATCTGTGATCGGGTTACTCGGTGGGGCCTTTGGTTTGGGCCTGTCCTACCTCGGCTTATGGGGCGTGCGAGCACTGAACGCAGGCGCGGAACGCACGACTTATCTCGATCTGAACATGGTCCTACTGGGGGTGGTATTGGCGCTCATCTCCGCCGTCGCCGCCGGGCTCTATCCCACCTGGCGCGCCGCCAACGTGGACCCGGCGCCGTTCCTGCGCGCGCAGTAAAGCGAACAAGGAGTTAAAGACGATGCTCGAAATGAGACCCATCCTGAGTGCCCTGATGCGCAACAAGACGGGCGCCATCTTGATCGCTCTGCAAATCGCCTTCACCCTTGCGGTACTCATGAACGCGGCCTTCATCGTGTCCCAGCGGGTGGCGCAAATCACCCGCGATAGCGGTATGGACGTGGACAATGTGGTGACCGCCCAGTCCTGGGCCGTTTCCGATGATGCCGATATCAAAGGCATGGTGGATCTAGATATCGCCGCCCTGCGCGAGATCCCCGGTGTGATTGCCGTCACCGCCAGCAACCAGGTGCCGCTCTCCGGCGGGGGCTGGGGCGACACGGTCCACAATGTGGTGCGCGGAGAGGAAGGACGCATCGATTCGAACGCGGCGCGCTACATGGTCAACGAGCAAGGCTTAGACGCACTTGGGCTAACGCTCTATGAGGGGCGTGCCTTCACCCGCGAGGACATCAATTGGCGCGAGCCGAACAGCTCAGTGCCTATCGCGAGCGTGATCATTACCCTGGCGATGGCCAAGGAGTTGTTCCCGGACCTGAGCACCTATGTGGGCCAGACCTTGTACGATGGCCTGGACCGGCCGATGACGGTGGTCGGCGTGCTGGAGCAGATGCACGGCGCGTGGGTGGGCTGGGATCGCTTAGACATGGTGATGCTCGCCCCGGAGAAGCCGACTGGCTCTCTGGTGCGCTACCTGGTGCGCGTAGAGCCGGGCACCGCTGAGGCGATGACCAAGCAGGTGGAAACCGTCTTGACTGAGCGCGATCGCGGCCGTGTGGTTCGTCGCGTCGTGCCGATGAGCGAGTATCGCGATGGAAGCTACTCTCGCGATCGTGCTATGGCCATCCTCATGGTGGTGGTAGTGGTCATGCTCACGCTGATTACTTCCTTGGGGATTGTCGGCCTAGCCAGCTTCTCCGTTGCCCAGCGCACGCGGCAGATCGGCACGCGCCGAGCCGTCGGTGCACGCCGCATGCACATCGTGCGCTACTTCTTGGTCGAGAACTGGATGATCACCACCGCAGGCGTGGTGCTCGGCACGGCCTTGGGTATCGCCTGCAACATCTGGCTGGCACAAGCTTACGAAATCGATCGCTTGAATCCCCTCTACGTCCCGGTGGCCATCCTCGCCATCTGGGCCCTAGGGCTGCTATCCGTGCTCGGGCCCGCGCGGCGGGCAGCCACTATTCAGCCCGCCATCGCCACGCGTACGGTGTGAGCGGCTTCGCGCCACGGTACGATCGTGCGCAGCGGGTGTGCAAACCCCGCTGCGCTGTCACGGAAAGAGGGATGCGCCAAGGATGAGTGTGGTGCTCGTCATCGATGACAACGACGCGGTGCGCACGGCGCTAAGTGTTCTGTTCTCCCTGCATGGCCTCGACACGGTCACCGCGGACAGCCCTCAAGCGGGGCTGGCCGCGCTCGAGAGTCACTCGGTTGATCTCGTCGTACAGGACATGAACTTCACCCGCGACACCACCTCTGGCGAGGAAGGGATCGCTCTCTTCCAAGCCCTGCGCGAGCGCGATCCGGACCTGCCGGTGATACTGCTCACCGCGTGGACCCATCTGGAGACGGCGGTGAGTCTCGTACGCGCAGGCGCGGCGGACTACCTTGGCAAGCCTTGGGAAGATGAGAAACTCATCACCACGGTCACCAACCTGCTGGAGTTGCGCGCCGTCTCCTCCGAGCATAGGGAACTGCTGGCGGCTCGTCGGGCCGCGCGCGAGCGCCTCGCTGAGCGCCAGCAGCTGTGCGGTCTGGTGTACGAGAGCGACGTCATGCACGAGCTCATCACGGTGGCGACGCGCATCGCTCCGGCCGACGTGCCGGTGTTGATCACAGGTGCCAACGGTGCCGGAAAGGAGAAGGTCGCCGAGATCGTGCAGGCAAATTCGAGCGTGCGCGCTGGCCCCTTCGTCAAAGTGAACGTTGGCGCACTGCCGGCGGAGCTGATCGAAAGCGAGCTGTTCGGGGCGGAGGAAGGGGCCTACACAGGCTCTAGCCAAACGCGTGCCGGGCGCTTCGAAGCCGCCGATGGCGGCACCCTGTTCTTGGATGAGATCGGCAACCTATCTCTGCCCGGCCAGGCGAAGCTGCTACGTGTGCTGCAAACGGGTGAGTTCGAACGGCTCGGCAGCACCCAGACGCGCCGCGTGAACGTGCGGGTCATCTCCGCGACCAACGCAGACCTGCCCCAGGGCATCGCGGACGGTGAATTCCGCGAGGATCTCTTTTACCGCTTGAACGTGATCGAGCTGCAGGTGCCACCGCTCGCCGAGCGCATGGACGATGTGATGCCACTCGCCGAGCACATTTTGGAAGGCCGCGCGCGGGTCACGGCGACGGCGCGCGAGGCGATGCTGCGCTACCACTGGCCCGGCAACGTGCGCGAGCTGCGAAACCGCCTGCAGCGGGCCCAGCTCCTGTGCCAAGAGGGACACATCTCGCCCACGGATCTCGGTCTCGCCGCGCAGACCGATGGCCGCACTAGCACGGCGATCAGCGCTGGGCTCGGCACCACGCTCACGGCCGACACGGTGACCGAGGCGCTGGCCCGTCACGATGGTAACGTCACCCACGCCGCACGCGATCTCGGCATGTCTCGCCAGGCCCTGTACCGACGCATGGAGAAGTTCGGCATTCCGCGCACCCGTTAGCGCGAGCCGTTTGGGCGTAGGATCAGGGGCTCTGGAGTCGAGGTAGGAGCGCGATGGCGGTCAGGATTTCCTTCGAGGGACGAGCAGCTGCCCTCGTGGGGGTCGCGGTGGCGGCCGCCGTGGCCGTGACGGCCTACGTGGGTTTGCGCCTGCAAGCGCCTTTGCTAGGTGTGCTTGCGGGCCTAGCGGTTGGCGTGCTCGGAGCGGTGCTCAGCACCCACCTACTTTGGCGCCCCCAACGCCGCGCGCTCGCCGCGCTCGGCGACGGGCTGGAGCGGTTGGCTGACCGGGACTTCTCGGCAGGCGTGGGGGCACCGCCGGGGCTCGATGCTCTGGATGGCATCGCCGACGCCTTTAACACGCTTACTCGGGTGATGCGCGATGAGCGACTGACGCTGTTCCAGCGCGAACTCCTGCTGGATACGGTGCTTCAGGCAAGCCCTCTCGCGTTGCTCCTCACCTCGTCGGGCGGGCGCGTGATCTATAGCAACGCCTCAGCGCGCCAGCTGTTCAACGGCGGCGCCAAGGTGGAGGGGCTCGCCTTCGACGCGCTGCGCAGCCAGGCGCCGGATGACCTACGCGAGGCCCTTGAGCGCGATCGCGATGGTCTGTGCACGGTAGAAATCGACGGTCAGCACGAGGTTTACCACGTAAGCCGCCGCGCGTTCACGCTCAACGCGCGACAGCACCAGCTGTATCAGATCAAGCAATTGACCGCCGAGATCAGTCGCCAAGAGGTCAGCACCTGGAAACGCGTGATCCGCGTGATCTCTCATGAACTGAATAACTCCCTGGCACCCATGCGCTCGCTCGCCAATTCCGGACGCACGCTGCTAAAGGCTCATCAGGGCACCCCCGATGGGCTAGAGCTGGTGTTCGATACGATCGTCGAGCGTGCCGAGCACCTCAGCGGCTTCATTCAGAGCTACGCGCGCTTTGCCAAGTTGCCTTCGCCGCGTCCCGAAGCCATCGACGGGGAGGAGTTCCTGCGCCGACTGGCGGGGGTGGTTAGCTTTCGACCTTGCGGCGCGCCGCCGCAGCGGCCCGTGACGGCCGATCCAGCCCAACTCGAGCAAGTGATGATCAACCTGCTCAAAAACGCCCATGAGTCGGGCTCGAGCGCCGACCAGGTCGAGCTGGAGCTCCTGGAGGATCCGCACCGGGTGCGCTTGCTCGTGCGGGATCGCGGGCAGGGCATGTCGGAGGAGACTCTACGCAGCGCACTGTTGCCGTTCTACTCCACCAAGCGCACGGGCACGGGCCTCGGGCTGCCCCTTTGCCGGGAGATCGTTGAGGCGCACGGCGGACGTTTGCGAATTCACAACCGAATCGAAGGCGGCGTCGAAGTCATGGTTGAGTTGCCGTATACGGCAGCAGCTGCGAAGCCCTAAATGCAACTAAATCCCGGATTACGAAGGAGAAATGACGTAATCGGGAGGTGGTGGCGGAGTTTTAGATCGGTTTTGTCTAGGTTTTGTCGATTAGTTTATTCGTCATTCCATTGACAAAGCCAATTGTGGTGACTAGGGTTTCGTGTGTTCCCCGAACTCAATCACGGAGTAACTGACATGCAGGAATCCTCAATCCGGAAGTCAAACTGGGCCTATCTGAGCAACCACGGCCACGTGCTGGTGTGCCTGGCGCGTGATCCTAACGCTCGCCTGCGCGACGTAGCGGCCGCCGTTGGTATCACCGAGCGCGCTGTGCAGCGGATCGTCGCCGAGCTCGAAGCGGGCGGTGTGCTGATTCGCGAGCGCGAGGGGCGTCGCAACCACTACACGCTCAATCGCGACTGCTCGCTCCGTCACTCAGTGGAAGGCGGCGCCACGGTTGGTGATCTGCTCGAAGCGGTCCTCGGCCCGCGCCAGGTGACGCAGCCGGCAGCAGCATCGGTCACCGAATTCGCGCGCGTCGGCTGACCGGGCCATCGGGGGCCCCTGCTGCCTACCTTCCGGCCGGCGCATCGGCGGTCCGCTTCATGTGAGGCGGAGAAACCATCGGTGCGGCCGGCCGGCCGACTCGGTCAGCAAGGGGTTCGCTCGGGCGGCTCGCGGTAAACTTGCGTGCCTCACTAGCGCGTGCGAGCCGGCCGATGGACCTAGATCAATACGCTAGCGATTTCCCGTCGCTAGATTTCTCTACACCCCATCCCGGGGTGCTACAAATTGAGCTGCCTCCGGCTCCCGGCCTGGAGATCGCCGTGGCCGATGGCGAAATGCACGGTGATCTCGCGGACGTCTGGACCGCCATCGACGGCGATGCGAACGTGCGCTCAGCCTTGATTTGTGGCGCCGGGCGCGACGGCTTCTGCGCCGGCGGCGCCTACGATCTCATCGACGAGATGATCGCTGACGACCGTGCCCTCCAGCGGGTTTGGCGTGAAGCGCGCGACCTAGTTTATAATATTATTAACTGCTCTAAGCCCGTCGTGTCGGCAATCCACGGTCCCGCGGTGGGGGCCGGCCTAGCCGTAGCGCTGCTGGCCGATGTGTCGATTGCTGCTCGCGATGCGCGCCTACTCGATGGCCACGTCACCCTGGGGGTGGCGGCTGGAGACCACGCGGTCATGGTCTGGCCGCTCCTGTGCGGGCTAGCCAAAGCCCGCTACCACCTTCTCACCAACACCCCCGTGTCCGGCGAACAAGCCGAACGCATGGGACTGGTGTCTCTTTGCGTCGAACGGGAGGAGCTGATGGACCGCGCGGTCGACGTAGCGGCGAATCTCGCTGATGGCAGCCCGTCCGCGATTCGCTGGACCAAATACGCGCTGAACAACTGGCTACGCCAGGCGGGGCCCGCCTTCGATGCTTCTCTGGCGATGGAGTTTATGGGCTTCCGTCAGGGCGACGTGCAGGAAGGGCTCGCGGCGCGTCGCGAGAAGCGGCCGCCGAACTTCGACGATGATGCGTGGTGAGTACCAGCCTTAGGTGGCCGTAGACTCGATCGACCCGATCGTAGACCAGCCATCGACGAGGCGAGCCATTAGGTAGCCCCTTGCTCGTTTCGCGTCTCGATCCGACCGCTCGGGGGGGAGGCGTCCACCAAGTTTGCGAAAAATCGTCGGCTCGCCGCCTGCCACGATCGCTGCAGGGCGGCCTCTCGGCAGTCCGCTGGACTGAGCGCAAGGGCGCCCTCGATCGCCTTCGTCAGATCTTCATTGAGGACACCCGTGACGCCGCGGTCGACCACGTCGATAGGGCCCATCACTGGGTAGGCTGCCACCGGCACCCCGCACGCCATTGATTCGAGCAGCACTAACCCCAGCGTGTCGGTTCGGCTTGGGAATACGAAGACGTCCGCGGCCGCAAGGTAGCGCGTAAGCTCCTTGCCAAAGCGGTAGCCGGTGTACACCGCCTGCGGAAAATCCCGCTGTAGCTGCTTCAGTGCGGGGCCATCTCCCACGATGTACTTCGTGCCGGGAATGTCCAGCTTCAGGAAGTCCTCTAGGGTCTTCTCAACAGCGACCCGCCCCACGTACATCGAGACGGGGCGCTCATCCTTCAGGAAGTCCTTGTCAGCTGGGTGGAAGGCCCGCGTGTCCACACCGCGAGGCCACAGGACCACGTTCTTGAATTCGTTAGCAACAAGGTCATCGCGCTGGGTCTCTGTGCCCACCATCGTGTGCGCGGCTGCGCTGTGGAACCAGCGCATGTAGCCGTAGGACCAGCTTAAGGGGATGGGGAAGCGTGCCCTGACGTACTGGGGGAATCGCGTGTGGTAAGAGGTTGTAAACAGTAACTTGCGCTTCAAGCAGTAGCTGCGAGCAGCCAGGCCGAGAGGGCCTTCGGTAGCGATGTGGATGCTATCGGGCTGCAACTTATCGAGCATGCGCGCCACCTTACGTCCCGGGAATAGGCTCAGGCGGATCTCCGGGTAGGTGGGGCAGGGCGTGCGGAGAAAATCGAGCGGCGTCACGTAGTGCACGTCGTGGCCATCGTCGGTGAGGCATTCGCCGGTGTTGACCAGCGTTGTAATGACTCCGTTAACCTGTGGCTTCCATGCATCGGTGACGATAGCGATCTTCATTTGGTGGTCACGGCCCCGTGGTAGTTGGCGAGAGGGTGGGCTCGGAAAGCGCGCAGGGCGCTGGTGATGGGCGCGGCCTGCCTCGGGTGGGTTGTGTGCGGCGGCGTACCCGGTCGCCAGAGCGACACCGCGCGCACGATAAACGATCGTCCTGCGATTTGGTAGCACCCGCGAACCGAGCGCTAGGTACTCCCCTGGGGCGAGGGCAGGAGCGCGCGAAGCTCGGCCAGCGGCGTGGCGTCTTGCGGTGCCTTGTCGTCGCGGCGGCGGCGATAGCGAGCGAAGCGTAGGGCCAGCCCACCGGGGTATTGGGGGCTCGCCTGAACGCCGTCGAAGGCGATTTCATAAACGATGCGTGGTGGTAGATCGATGCCGAGGGCATCGTGGCCCTGGGCCAAGGGTGGGAGATGCTCAGTTTGCCAGCGAAGCACTTCATCCGTGAGTCCTTTGAAGGTCTTCCCCACCATGACGAATCCACCGCAACCATCGCTCGCGGCGAGACGCAGGTTGCTCATCATGCCCTCGCGCCGCCCGCTCCCCCATTCGCATCCGATCAATACCAGGTCTGCAGTGTGCGTCGGCTTTAGCTTCAGCCAGGCGCCACCGCGTCGGCCGGCGGCGTAGGGTGCCTCGAGATCTTTTGCCATCACGCCTTCGTGCCCGTCAGCCAGTACGCGATCGACGAACGCGCCGACGGCCTCGCGATCACCGCTCTCCAGTCTGGCGACCTGATCGCCGGGCTGCGCCAAGGCGCTCAAGGCTAGGAGGCGTTCGCGCAGGGGCTCGTCGATGAGGTCATCGCCGTCGAGATGCAGGCAGTCAAACAAGCGCAGGCTGAGTGGGATGCTCTCGCGCATGGCAGCGACGTCGAGGCGGCGCCCGAAGCGCTTCATAGTGTGTTGGAACGGCAGCGGTCGACCGTCTTGTGGGCGCAGGGCGATCGCCTCGCCCTCAACGATGAACGTCGGCGTTGGGCGCGCCCTGGCCCACTCAACCAGCTCCGGCACCGCACCGGTCACATCGTGTAGCTGCCGCGTGAACACCTTGGTGTGCTCGCCCTGGCGATGGATCTGCACGCGGGCGCCGTCTAGCTTGCTTTCGAACACAGGGTGCGCACAGCGATCGAGCGCATCATCGATGTCCTTCGCCGACTGGGCCAGCATGGGCTGCACCGGTTGGAGCAGGCGCAGACGAGCGGCCGCCAAGGCGCCGTGATCGCCACGGCTGGCGAGGCGAGCCACCGATGGTAAATCGCCCCCGAGCATCGCGGCGCGTCGCACGAGGGTGAGTTCTAGCTGATACGCTTGGGCGATCGCATCTGCTAGCACTCCCTCCAGGGCGCCGTGGCGCACCTCTCCTACGAACAGGCGAGCCAGGTAGTCACGTTCTGCCGAGGACAGCTGCGCACCGAGGGCGCTCAGGGCCTCGCCACGGGCGGCTTGTGAGCCCGCGCCGCGCAGGTTGGCCAAGGCGTCCAAGGTTTGGTCCAGTTGGGCCAAGGTTAGGGTAGAGGCGGTTGGAGGGCCGTCGACGCTGGTCAGGTGGGCTTGTACCGTGCGGTAGCCGATGCCGATGCGTCCCTGGGGCAAGGTGCCCGTGAGATAGCAAGCGGCAAGGAACGCGTCGCACTCGTCCACGGGGGCGAGCAGCTCAGCGACCAGGGCCGTTTTGCGTTTGCGGCTGCGGGTATCGCTAAGTGCTGCGGAGACCGCGACGAGTTCGGCGAAGGACAGCGCTGTGGGCAAGCAAATACCTCGGCGGGAGGAGCGAAGAAGTGCCGGAGTTTCCGGATGTGGAAGTGTACATCGAGGCGCTCGAGGCGAGGATCGTCGGCGCCATCCTGGAACGCGTGGAGATCACCAATCCCTTCCTGCTGCGCACGGTCACGCCCGCCGTGGGCGAGTTCGCGGGCCGCCGCGTGCTTGCCTGTTCGCGTCTAGGAAAGCGCGTCGTGCTGCACCTGGAAGAGAACCTCTACGCGGTGATCCACCTGATGATCGCAGGCCGCCTCCACTGGTCGACGGGAGCGCCCAAGCGCAAAGGACTGCTACGGGTCCATTTCGATCGCGGGTGCTTGCTCCTTACGGAGGCGGGCACCAAGCGCCGCGCCTCCCTCCACCTCGTGCGCGGCGAACAAGCACTCGAGGCCCTCGATCCAGGCGGTCTGGAAGTGGCGAGCCTCAGCTTCGAGCGGTTTCGCCAGTTGGTTGCAGCTCACAACCATACCTTGAAGCGCTTGCTGACCGATCCGCGCCTGTTGAGCGGGATAGGGAATGCCTACTCCGACGAGATTCTGCACCAGGCCCGACTCTCGCCCGTACGCCTGACTTCGCGCTTAAATGGGGAACAGTGCGAACGGTTGTTCGTAGCGATGCGCACCGTATTGACCGAGTGGCGTGATCGCCTCCGAGCCCACTACGGTGATCGATTCCCAGAGAAGGTCACCGCCTTCCGCGAAGGAATGGCGGTTCACGGGCGCTACGGCGAACCCTGTCCACGCTGTGAGACGTCGGTGCAGCGAATTCGCTACGCGGAGAACGAGACCAACTACTGCCCCCGTTGCCAGACCGACGGCAAGCTGCTCGCCGACCGTTCCCTCTCGCGACTGCTGAAGAAGGACTGGCCGCGCACGATCGATGAGCTGGAGCGCCAGCGAACCTAAGGGATGATCAGCTCGCAAAGGCGATCCACCAGGCCAGGGCGAGCAGCGTCGGCGCAGCACCCCCCATCATCCACTGGACGCGCATGCTAGGCGCACCTCGTCGGCGCAGCACATCACCCCATAACCAGCCCCCGCCCAAGCCGCACAGAAACCCTGTCAGATGCGCCCCCACGTCCGTTCGCTCATCACCGACCCCGAGGAAGGCGAGCAGCGCGATGCCGGCGACCAAGGGACCGAGGCGGCGCAACCAGCGTTCCCCCGCCTGCACCATCTGTACGCGCCATTGGAAGGCAGCGATGAGGCCCAGGGCGGCGAAAACGGCGGTGGAGGCGCCGACCGCCGAGTGGGTAAGTGGCTGAAGCCAGGCGTTGAGTAGGTTGCCGGCCGCCCCGCACAGCAGGATCGTCAGCCACGCGGCCCCACTGCCCAGGGAGAGGCTGGCGATAAACCCGAACACGACACCGAATACGAGGTTGCCCAGCAGGTGGGCCATGTCCAGGTGCAGGGTCAAAGCCGTAAACACGCGCCACCACTCGCCGTCGCGGACTAACCCGGCCTGGAGGCGTCCGGCATCCAACCAGTCGCGGCTGCCTAGGTAGGTGGTTTGGGCGAAGGCGAAGAACACCAGAACCAAGACCAATCCCATCGCGCCGAAGCGCGCCCCGACGGCAGCCTGGCGAGGACGGGCGAGCGCATCCTCGCTGTGGCGCCAGCGATCCTGGCCAACTTGGTGCTCGCTCTCGTAGCGCACGATCTGCTCGAGGGCGTGCGCCGCGACCGGTGCGGGGACCAGCAGCATTAGGGCGCCGGCCTCGTCGCGAGCCCACTCGCACGGCAAGTCCAGAGCTGTGAGGACAAATGCACGATCTGCTAGTCGTCGGTAGTCATGCCCGCGCAGGACCACGTGCCAGCCAGGCCAATGCTCTCTTTCCTCGTTCAATGATCGTTCCTGCTGTCGCAACCACCGCCTTCCTTGCCTGCCGTCGGGACGGCCGTTACTGTCGTCAGTCCCGCCGCCTGAAGTGGAAAACTAAATCCACCGGATCCGGTCAGAGGTGAGCATGAACACTCGTAACGCCTGGTCATTTCCTGCCGCTCTTGCCCTGCTCGCTGCGTTGTTCGCGCCGCTCCACACATCGGCGATGACCGAAGAGGAGGAGATCCTCATCGGCCGTCAGGCCCACGCCCAGATCCTTCGCCAGTATCGCGTCTACAAGGACGAAAAACTGCACGATTACGTCCGCGCCGTCGGCTCGCGCCTGGCCGCTGTCGGCGAACGCCCCGAGCTCAAGTACACCTTTACTGTGCTCGATTCTCCGGAAGTCAATGCCTTTGCAGCGCCCGGGGGCTACATATATGTGACTCGCGGCCTGATGAGCTACCTCAACAGCGAGGCGGAGCTCGCTGCCGTGCTGGGCCATGAGATCGGCCATGTGGCTCTGCGTCATGCGGCGCGGGGCGAACGTAACTCCCAGCTCACCAACGTGCTCGGCACGCTACTGGCGGTGGCTACCGGCGTGCCCGGCGCGATCTTCGCCGGTGATCTGGCCGGCTCGGTGCTGACCGCCGGCTACGGCCGCGGGCTAGAACTTGAGGCGGACGAGGCTGGTGCGCGCTACCTGGCTGCCACCGGTTACGCGCCCGAGGCGATGATAGACGTTATCCGCGTGCTCAAGGATCAGGAGATCTTCGAGATCAAGCGAGCTGAGATCGAAGGGCGTGAACCCAACGTCTACCACGGCGTGTTCGCCTCGCACCCCTCGGCCGATACGCGCTTGCAGGAAGTGGTGAAGAAGGCGGGCAAGGCCAAGGAGAGCGCCGAGGGCGAGGTGCTCAACGAGTTCACCTTCCTCAACTTCAGCGACGGCATGATGTTTGGCATGTCGCCAGCCGAGCCTCGTCGCGCCCGCGGTGAGCAGCACAACCCGGACATGGGCGTGGGCTTGCGAGTGCCCCTCGGTTGGATCGTCAAGATGGGCAAGAACCAAATCCTGGCCGAGTCGACCGACTCTGACGCCGTACTGCAGGTAAAGGCCTACAAGAATTCCCGCGTGAGGGATCCGAAGGACGTACTGGTGCGCCGGGTGGGTCGCGACACCACACTGCTCGACGCGTACCCTGTGGACGTCAACGGGTTCCCCGGGTTCACGGCAATCGCCGAGCGTGCCACCTCACCCTTCGGTCCGCGCAACGTGCGCTACGGTGTGGTTCTGGTCGGCGATCAGGCCTACATCTTCGCGGGGGCGGTGCAGAGCACCACCGATCAGCTGGCCTACGACGCGGAATTCAAGCGTGCCATCACCAGCTTGCGCCTGTTGACCTCGAAGGAGCGGGATCTGGCTCGACCCCGCATCATCCGCCTGGAGCGCGTCCAGCCCGGCATGACCTTCGCTTACCTGGCGGCAACCTCGCGGCTGCCGCACTTCGCCGAGGAACAGCTGCGCCTGATCAATGGCATGTTCCCGGAAGGTGAGCCCGAGCCCGGGAGTTACGTAAAGGTTCTGGAGTGATCGCGTGGGAGTGAGCGTGGGACGGTACGGGGAAAGGGCGGCGCCAGGCAGTTGGCCCGCTACGATGCGTGGGGCGCTGTTAGCGCTGCTAGGGGGGGCATTCGCGCTTCTCGATGCCAACACGGTGTTAGGTCAGGAGGCGCAAGCCCCGGAGCAAGCTGCACCGGAACCCGCTGCGACGAGCATCTCGTCCACGGACGCCGCTGAGGCGGCGGCCCTCACCGATGGCATCGGCGACATCAGCAGTGAGACGATTGATGAGTTGATCCGCGCGCACGCCGCCTACGTTGAGGCGGGTAACCCCGGCGCGGCGCTGCAAGCGGCCGCGCTGTTACGTGAGGTGCATGAGGAGCGCTATGGTGCCGACAGCTTCGAGGCGCTGCCTTACGTCAAGCTGCACGCCTTCTCCTACAAGCGCCTAAATGACGACAACAACGCTCGCCGTGTTTTCGAGCGCGCCATCGCTCTGACCGAGCGC
The DNA here is from genome assembly GCA_039193195.1 of Pseudomonadota bacterium. Lineage (NCBI taxonomy): Bacteria > Pseudomonadati > Pseudomonadota > Pseudomonadota bacterium. Next base: position 17,456 of record JBCCWS010000008.1, on the reverse strand, counting down.
TACGAAGGCCTCTACAGCTTCAGTCTGGTCTACTTGCTCAGCAATCTGGCCGAGCATCTGGAAGCCTTGGATCAGGACGAAGCCGCGGAGAGCGCTTTGCTGCGCGCGAAGTTCATCACCCACCGGCGCCTTGGCATCAACAATCTGGAGCAGGTGGAGGTGCTTCGCCTCCTATCGGATTTCTACGCCCGCGGTCTCAGCTTCGAGAAGTCCGAGCGCGAGCAGGGTTTCATGCTGCGCATTCACGAGCGCAAGTTCGGTGAAATGTCGCCGGAGCTCGTGCCAGCGCTCTACGAGTACGCCAACTACTACATCGATATCGGCGATTTTCAAAGTGCCCTTCCAGTCTTCCGCCGGGCGTTAGAAATTTTGGAGGAGTCCTACGGCGAGGATGATTTGCGCTTGGTGGAACCGCTGCGCGGGATTGCGCTGACCTACACCAAGCGAAACTACTTTCGCGGTGAGGGCAGGCGTTCGCTGGACCGCGCGATCTCCCTGTTCGAGGGCGACGAGTACGCTGACGTCACCGACTTTGCGGAGTTTCTGCTCATTCGTGGGGATTGGCATTTGCAGAGCAACAGCCCGGGAGAGGCCGTCGCAAACTACCGGCAGGCGTGGCAGGTGATCGCGCAGGCCGATGGTGATGGCGCGCGCGCGAAGGCGCTGCTGGGGCAACCCCAACAAGTCGAGTACGTGAAGCCCTTCAACGTGTACCCAGACTACCGGTCGCGCGCGTTCCTATCGCCTGACAACTACCTAGAGGTGAGTTTCACCGTAAACGCTGAAGGCAAAGTGACGCGCGCACGGGTGACCGACAGCACGGCCACTAGGAGAACGGAGAACGAGACCCTCTCCGCTATCCGCGCGGCGCACTTCCGACCGGCGTTCGTCGATGGCGAGCCGGTGGCCACGGAGATGACGATGCGGCAATACTTCCGCCCGCGGAACGCGAAGAAGTAGCTCAACCTTCGAGGGCGAGAAACTCCACCAGTCGATCGGCCAGGCCCTTACATGCCGTCACGCGCGTGCGGGCGATGATGGGAATCGGCACAACGATCGCCGGCAGGTAAGACGTTCCGCGAGCAGAGCTGGTCATGACACCGGCGTCCGTCGAAGTCTCGAGGTCCCAGATCGAGGCCTCGTAGTTGCTGTCGTTCTCCCACCACTGAAAGCCCAAACAGCCCACTCCAGCACCGATCTCGCAGGTGATGCTGCCGCCGCCGTCGACCGTTTCGGTCTCACCGTCCAACCATACGATGTAGCGGACGCCCGTGTCTTCGAGGCGCTCGGTCACGCCCGGCTGTGCCAACAGCTCTGGGAGGTCTTCAACAGTGGTAGGCGCGTAGCGCGGTTCGAACCAGGGAAACAGGCCGTCCAGGAACTCTTGCTCCGTGCGCAGTTCCATGCCTGGGTTGCCGGTCAGCAGGGCGTTTGCCACGCAGTTGGTGAAGCCCTGTTCGGCTTCGCGTTGATTGTTGAAGCGGCGCGTGAGCAGAACTACCGCATCGCCGGAACTCATGCCGCCGCTACTTAGGGACTGGCGCGCCTCCTCGACCCGAGCCGTGACGCAGCCGCTCTGAGAGAGAGTGACGGCGAGCATGGGCAGCAGCGCCAGGGCGCTACGCAGGAAAGCGCTTTGGGGGTGTTTACGCATCATGAACCCTCGCCGCTAAGGCTGACGACCGACGGCCGATTCTGCAGATCTAAGGCCAGGACCGCAGCGGCATCCCGCAACGCCTCTTCGTTCGCTTGGGACAGCGAGTTGGTGCCAACGAGTCCCGTCGCCCGTGTGCGTCCGTAGCTGTCCACTTTCCAGCTGTCGATTACGTCACCTGATGGCGACAGTAGGTCCACCTTGTAGCGGATGGACACGGAGTAGAAATCGACCCCGGACTGGTCCGGCGTCAAAAATGCGTACTCATCTACCGACGGGGCGATGATCGCATCAACGCCCTCGCCGCGCGGCTCGTCGAGGGGCACGTGGGCGCTGAAGACGGAATCGACCATGCGATCGAACATATTGACGTTCGCCTCCCCGAGCTCCACGTTGATCTCAGGTCCGTAGAGCAGTTTCTCGATGTAGAGGTAGTTGCTGAACTCCTCATCGTAGTAGACGCCGATGGTGACGGGCAGAGCAGCCATCAGGGGCGTGGGGACGCTCGCGGGCACCTCGATGTTGCGGGCACAGCTCGCTGCCAGCATGCTCAGTGTGCCGCAGGCGAGTGCGGCGGCGACCCTTCGAACGCGCCAGATCTTGCGAATCATTGACGAGCCTTACGTTGCTCCTTTCGGGGGATTCCCATCCTGCCCCGAGCCTTGCCCCGGTGGCAATGTCATCGACGTTTCGGGATATGCGTTGTATCGTTTCCGTGTCGAGCCGATCGGCGCTTCGAAGGCATCTCCCGGGCACCGGGCTGTCACCCACCTGCGTGGGGCCGAACCATCTGCTTTTTCTCCACTCTAAGCCTGCGGGAACGCGACTCCGGCAAACCGCTCCCGCCGGCCCGTCGAATCGAGTGGAGCGATAGGGGACACGCCATGCGTACCGCCAAACAGCTCATCCTCGCCGCTGCTGCCTCCGGGGCGCTGCTCACGGGCGCCGCCTGCAACGATCAGCAGCAGCAGACATCGTCCCCACCCCCGACGAGTTCACCGTCCTCCTCGGGCGGTGCGCCGTCGACGCCGCCGGCCGGCCAGCAGAGCCAATCGCGCTCGAGCAGCCGCCAGCAACAGCAACGCCAGCAGCAGCGGACGGCCTCCAGCTCCTCCTCCAGCAGCAGCTCTTCCTCCTCGTCCTCGTCGTCTAGCTCCAGTTCGCCCTCCAGTTCGCCGAGCGCCTCGCCCTCTATTCCTGGGCAAACGCCCGTGAGCACGGCGAGCCTGCCACAGGGCGGGTTGCCCAACCCCAATTCGGGCCCGGCTGCGCAGCCCACGCCTGGCTTGCCCAGCAAGCCCAGCTCGGGTGGCGGTGAGACGGCCTCATCGTCGTCAGCGTCGTCCTCCGAGTCGCAGGGGCAAAGCGGGGAAGCGAGCGCGAGTGCTGATGCGTCTTCCAATCCTGCGGGCGAGAGCCTCGGCGGCGGCGAAGAGTCGGCCCTGCCGCCGGATCCCAACGCGGAGGCGGGTCCCCAGGGCAACGACGATCCGGATCTGTTCGCTGATCCGACCGAGTCGAGCAACGCTGCCGAAGCTGCCGTGGCCGCGGCGGATGCGGCCGCCGAGGCCGTAGAAGAGGCGCAGGAGTCCCTGGACGAGGCGCTTGCGGAGGCGAGCGAGGCGACCGATTCAGCCAGCGAGTCCGAACCGACCGACCCGAGCGAAACGGAGCTGGAGGATCTGTTCGCCGAGGAGCAGGCCGCCAGCGAATCGCAGGCCAACAACGCCAGCTCGCCGAGCAGCAGCAGCGCGAGTTCGGCTTCTGCCAGCGCGAGCGCCTCCTCCAGCCAGTCGCGCGCGTCGGACAGCTCCTCAGGGGCCACCGCGTCCACCTCATCCTCCAGCGCCGCATCGGCGTCCTCCGCGTCCTCCTCATCAAGCGCCGCGCAAGCCGCCGCCGCTGCCCAGGCAGACGCGGCGCAGCAAGCTGCCCAGCAGGCGGTGGACGCCGCCCGCGAAGCGGTTGCATCGGCCTCCGATGCGGCTAGCGACGCGGCGACACGACAGAATCAGAGTGCCGGTGGTGGCGAGCAGGCTTCGTCTTCGTCCTCACCCAGCGCGGCGGGTGGCGACGCATCCGCACAGCGGCAACAGTCCGCGTCCGCCGATGTCGCCCAAACGAATGACGCCGAGCGCCTGTACCAGGCGTCGATCGAGCTCCAGCGCGCCGCGGAACAGATGCGCGCTGCTGGCGAAGCCTTGGCGGAGGCCAATCGTGAGGCGCAGGCCGCTGCGGATGAAGCGGCGTCCAGCAGCGCCGCAGCCGCGGCTGGCGCTAGTAGCACCGCGCCCGCCGGCTCAGAGCAGCAGGGCGAGCCAGCGGCGCAGACTGCGGGCGGGGGCGAGCCCGGCCAAAGCGAGGCCGGCGAGCCGGCCGGTGGCGGCGCGCCGGAGGCAGGCGATCCCGAGGACTTTGAGCGGGCGGCTGAAGCCCTAGAGCGCGCGGGCGCACAGATGGCGGAGGCAGCTCGAGAGGCAGCCGGCGCGCGCGTCGCGGGCGAGGCTGGTGAGCCGGGCGGGCGCAGCGACGACGTGGGTTACCAGCGACCGCCGCCGCGCGTAGTGGTAGCGGTGCCGATTCCCTCGCGCACCGGCGGCGCGTCGCTGCCGCTTCCCCTCCCGCGACGAAATCCAGGCGGCCAGCCGGGTGGGGCCCCCACTGGGCAGCCGCCGTCCGGGCAGTCCGGTGGCGGTGGACAGCCTGGCGCGCAGACCAGCGGTGGCCAACCGGGAAGCCAAGGGCAGAGTTCGCCGAGCGGCGCCGGTGGCGCCACCGCAGGCGGCGCGATCCCCGATGTGGGCGAGGGCAGCACCGCTGGCGCAGGTGGCCAGGGGGCTGACTGGGCGCAAGATGATTTAGGTATCGGCGGCGGTCAGACCGTCGAGGAGCGCGTCGCTGAGCTGGAGGAAGAGCTCCAGGGGAGCCTTGCCAACTACGACGGCGAGCTGGCAGACGCACGCGAAGCGGCGTCAGCGGCGGGGCGGGTGGCCTACGCCGACGTGATAGGTAGTGCCGGCGGTGGTGGCGGTGAAGGTGATTCGGGTGGTCCCCAGAGCGGCGCTGCCGGCGGTGGCGCTGGTGCCACCGCGTCGACTCAGCAGGGCCCCTCTTCGGTGCCCGCGGTAATCAACGGCGGCGGCACTGGTCAGGGTGGCGTAAGAGCGCCGAGCGCCAACACGCGCGTTAACGTGCCTGAGGATATTCCCGATCCCCAGGGCGACGATGTGGTGGCAAGACAGATTCGTGAAGCGGCTATGCGAGAGTCGGATCCGGAGCTGCGCGAGCGCCTGTGGGATGAGTACCGCCGCTACAAGGAAAGCATTTCCGGCGGATAAGGCTGCCGCCCCAGGCAGATTGGTACGGCGGGTGCGCGCGGATAGGCGCGGCCCTACGTGCGCGAACAGACGAGGAGACGAATGGTGCGCTGGAGCGATTCACAGGTCCCGACGCTCGCCCTGGTGGCGATGGTCGCCACGGCCTTTGGCGGCGCCGGCTGCGTGAGCACGACGGTGATTCAGACCGGCGCGGTGGCTGCCCAGCAGGCCGAGGTTGAGTTGCCCGAGGAGCAGCTGCTCGATGTGGGCGTTACGGTCTTCGATCCCGGCTTGCCAACGCCCGAGGAAAAGGCGAAGCAGAAGAAAAACGCGGTCTCGATATCTGAAAGTGTGCGCAACGCGGAGGCGCGCTACATCCCCTACGTGCTGAGCGAGACCCTGCAGCAGACCAACCACTGGGGTGCCGTGCGGGTGATCCCGCGGGCTTCGAACAGCGTTGACCTGACCGTCTCCGGCGCCATTGTCCACTCGGACGGCGAGCGCCTCAGCCTGAGCATCGAAGCGCGCGACGCGACGGGCCGACTGTGGTTCGAAAAAGACTACGATCACCTAACGGGGCAATTGTCCTATCGCGACTCATTGCCCCTGAATCAATCCCGCTTGGATCCCTTCCAGGACCTCTACAACATCATCGCCAACGACCTGGCGCAGGCGATGGAGCAGATCACGCCGGAGCAGCGCGTGGCGATTCGCCAGGTGGCCGAACTGCGCTTCGCCGGCGATCTCTCCCCCGAGGCCTTCGGTGACTTTCTCGCCGAGACCGACGGCCTGTACAAAGCCCGACGGTTGCCCGCGTACTCGGACCCGATGGTGGCGCGCATGCGGCGTATCCGCGAGCGCGAGTACCTCTTCTTCGACACGCTCGACCAGCACTTCCAGACCTTTGCCCAGGAGATGGACGTGCCCTACGACGAATGGCGCAAATACACCTACGATGAGGTGATCACCCTACGCGAGATCCAGCGTCAGGCCCTCGCGCACAAGCTCATTGGCGGCGCAGCCATCGCGGGCGGCCTGTTCGCCAATACGGACAGCACGGCAGGCAGCATTGCCGAATGGACGGCGATCACCGGCGGCATCGCCGCGCTCAAGGTGGGTATCGACAAGAAGCGCCAGTCGCGCCTGCACGCGGCTGCGTTGGAGGAGCTAAACGGTTCCTTCGAGGCCGAGGTTGAGCCCATGGTGGTTGAGATCGAAGGGCAGACCGTCACCCTGCAGGGCTCGTTGGATAGCCAGTTCGATGAGTGGCGCACGATCTTGCGCGACATCTACTCGCTGGAGACCGGCGAGACCTTCAGCACCGCGGGCAGCGGCGGGGATGGGGCAGGTTCTGCGGCTTCCGGTGAGGGCACCGGAGAAAGCGCACCGCGTTGAACCCGCGTAGCGAGGGCTGTTGCGCGGTCCAGAGCGAGGCGCGGCGGTGGCTGGCGTGTTGAACGAGGGGCAGCGCCTCGGCAATCGGTTCATTCTGCGCCAACGCCTCGGCGGCGGGCATCACGGCTCCGCCGTATGGCTGGCGGAAGACCTGCAGGCCGCTCGTCCCGTCGCCCTCAAGCTCCTCGGGCACCCGGCGGACCCTGCTCAGCGCAGGGCTTTGCTCGAGCACGAGCGCTCGGCGATGGCCCGAGTGCAGCACAACGCGGTGGCTTGCGCCCTCGAGGTGATCGAGGCGCAGGGCGAGTCGTTCCTCGTGATGGATGCCGTGCTGGGACAAGGGGGGGGCGGTTCTGGCGCCCTTGCCGGAGCGCGCCCCCGCGAGCTCTCGAGCCTGCGCGGAGCGCCGGGTGAGGACTGGATTCGCCCAGTGCTGCAGCTTGCCTCCGCCCTGACGGCCGTGCACGCCGCCGGGGTAGTTCATCGTGACGTCAAGGCCTCCAACGTTCTAATCGATGCCCAGGGCAACGCTCTTTTGATCGACTTCGGCGTGGCAGCGATCGTGCGCGACGCGCCCCCTGAGCAGGCGCTGCGCAGCGGCGGTTCTCCCCTGGCGATGAGTCCGCAACAACGGGCTGGCGAAGCGCCGAGCGTTGCAGACGATATCTACGCGTTCGGTGTACTGCTGCACGAGCTGGCCTTCGGACGCGCGCCGGTGGAGGGCAACACGGTCGACGCAGTCGGATCCAGTGCTGGACTCTCCGATCTGATTCGGCGATGCCTGCAGGAAGCCCCGTCTAAGCGCCCCGCGGACATGAAGCTGGTGGCCAACATCCTGGCTCAGGTAGCGAGCGCAGACTTCAACGCAACTCGCGCGCCACTGGCTCTGAGTGCGGTGAAGGCTGCCGAGTTCATCGACCCCACCCCCGTGCGCAGCGTCGCGCGCGTGGGGGCGACGGCCGCCGCTGCGGGTAAATCCGCCAAGGCCGGCGGCGGCGTGCCCTGGCGATTGCTAGGCGCCGTGTCCGCGGTCTGGCTGCTCGTGCTGTCCGGAGTAGTCCTGAGCCTTCTTTCCCCCCGAGTCGACGTGCCCGCCACCGCCTCACGCAGCCCGGCGCCGTCCGTGGCCGAGAGGGGTGAGCCGTCGCGCGCTGAATCGAGTATCGCCGCGCCGATGGAGTTTGCGCGCCTACGCCGCGAACGGGACGCCATGCTCGATGACGTCAACGAGGTGCTAGATCTGCGGTCTGCGCTTGAAGCGCGTGCCGTCGTCGAGTGGGGCGAGGAGCGTTACGCGCAGGCCATTGCCCTGGGTGTGCGTGGCGATGAGCTCTTCCGTGCTAACGATTTTGTTGCCTCGGCAGAGGCCTACGGGCAAGCTCGGGAGCTCTTTGAGGCCCTCCAAGACAAGGCGCCGGAAGTGGCGGCAAGTCGGGTGCAGGATGGATGGGCTGCCTATGAAGCCGGCAAGGCGGCCGAGTCGATCGTCGCCTTCGAGCAGGCCCTCGCCATCGATGATTCTCTGCGCGATGCGCGCAACGGACTAGCTCGGGCGCGGCAACTCGACGAGGTGCTAGCGCTGAGCACTGAGGCTCAGGAGCTAGAGCGCAGCGGCGCCCTGCGCGATGCCGCCGGTGCCTACGAGCAGGTGCTGGCCCTCGACAGCGACCGGGAAGACGCGCGCGCGGCGCTTGCAAACCTGCGCTTACGCCTCGATCGGTCGAGCTTTGACCAGCGCATGTCCGAGGGTTTCGCCGCCCTCTCGGCCGGGGACTTCAGCGCCGCCAGGCGCGCGTTCGAGGCTGCGGGCCGCTTGGATCCCGACGCAAGCGTCGTGCGCGATGCCCTAGCCCAGGTGGATGTGGACTCGCGAGGTCGGCAGCTCTCCTCCCTGGGCGCTAAGGCCGAGCAGCTGGTGGCCCAGGAACGTTGGCGCGAGGCTCTGGCCGTCTACGACGAGGCGTTGGCGATCGACCCCAGCCTACGCTTTGCCCGCGAGGGTCGCGAGGTGGCCGCTCGTCTGAGTGAGCTGTACGAGCAACTCACCTTCTATGCCGACGACCCGCAGCGCCTCGCGGACAACTCGATTCTCAAGCGCGCGACGCGGGTGCTCGAGAGCGCGCGGCAGACAACGCCGCGCGGCCCGCAGCTCGAAGAGCGCCAGGCGCGACTGGCGCAGGCCATCGACGAGGTCCGCCAGCCCGTGCTCATGCGCATCGCGTCAGACAACAGGACCAACGTACGTATCCTGCGCGTAGCGGATCTCGGGCGCTTTCAGCAAACGGAGTTGCAGCTGCGACCCGGTCGCTACACGGTGATCGGTACCCGCGACGGCTACCGCGATGTGCGTGAGGAATTCACCGTGACCGTGGGCGGGCAGAGCCAGGTCATCGATGTGCGCTGCGTGGAGAAGATCTGAGCGATGGGTGAGGGGAGTGCTAGCAGGTTGTTGATCGGGCGAGGCGGCGAGGAAGCCGCCTACGCGCTGCCGGTGACCTTAGGTGGCGCGGCGCCGGGCGCCGTGACGATCGGCGGTAGCCAAGGACCGGTGGCCGACTTGTCCGAGGTTGACGGCGGGCAGTTCCTGTTACGCCCGACAGCCGGCAGCGCGGTGTTGCTGAACGGCAGACCCGTCGATGCACGCGGCGCAGCCTTGCGCGCCGGCGATCAGCTGCAACTAAGCGAGGAGACTTACCTCGTTGGGTGTCCTGTTTCGGGCGTGTGTTCCCTCACCCTGGCGAGTGATGAGCCCTCGGCTGGAACCTTGCCTCCAGAGGAGAGCGAGGTCACTGCGTTGGCGGCGTCGCAGGCCATCGCATCGTCAACTGCGCCTGGCGCCGCGCCCTCGGCGAGGACTTTGCAGCCGGACAACACCCGGAGCGCCAGCACTGGCGCAATCGCGCCTGCTGAGTTCTCTCGCTCGGCGCCGGTGATCGAGCGTTCGCGCGGTGTGCCTTGGCAGGTGCCGGCGGGGCTTGTGGGAGCAGTGTTCCTGGCGGGCCTATGGTTCGTGTTTACTGCCCGTTCGGTCACGATCGATATCACGCCCGCTCCGGAGCGGGTCGCCGTGGCCGGCGGCCTATGGAAGATCTCCTTGGCGGACCGACGCCTGATGCGATCGGGTGAGTATCGGGTAACCGCGCAGCGTGAGGGCTACCACCCGCTGGAGGAGGCCTTCACGGTAGGGGCGGCGCCGGCTCAGACGTTTACCTACGAGATGGCTAAGCTCCCCGGGCGAATCACGATCGAGACCGATCCAGCGCAAGGCGTGTCGCTGAGCGTGGACGGGGATGCGCGCGGAGCCACGCCCCTGCAGGTGCTCTCCGTGGAGCCAGGCGAGCGGGTGTTCTCCGCCACTGCTCCGCGCTATCAGCCGGCCGAGGTCACCCTGGACATCGAGGGTCTGGATCGCGAGCAGACCGTGCGCTTGAGCCTCGATCCCGACTGGGCTGACGTGGCCGTGAGCAGCTCGCCACCGGGTGCAGAGATTCGCGTGGACGACGAAGTGCTCGGCACCACTCCGGCCACCGTCGAGGTGCTCAGCGGCACGCGTCAGCTGGAGCTGAAGCTGCCGGGCCACAAGCGCCATCGCCAGTTTTTGCAAGTGCGTGCCGGCGAGCCCCAGACCCTGACCGAGGTGTCCCTGGCCGCCGCCGACGGTTTGGTGAACCTCCGCTCGATGCCGAGCGGCGCCCTCGTGACCGTGGATGGGCGCTTTGCCGGCCAGACGCCCGTCGAGTTGGAGTTGCAGCCCGATCGCAGCCACCGGGTTCAGCTCAGCAAGGCCGGCTACCAGCCCCTGACGCAACGGGTCAGCGTGCCCAGCGGGGAGGAGCGCAGCCTGCAGTTGTCCCTGCAGGCGATCACCGGCACGGTGGTCATCGAGGTGGAGCCAGCGGATGCGGAGCTATTCGTCAACGGCCGGTCGGTGGGCACTGGGGCGCAACGCGTGAGCCTGCCAGCAGTGGAGCAGGTGATCGAGGCACGTCGAGCGGGTTACGCTGCTGCCACCGCTCGGGTCACTCCCCAGGCAGGCTTTGAGCAGCAGGTCAGTCTGGCCCTGCTCACCGAGGACGATGCAGCTTACGCCGCAATCCCGAAGCAACCCGTGGTGGGACCCGGTGTCGCGCTGCAGTTCATCGATCCCGAGACCACTCCCAGCCAGCGCGACGGTGCGCTGCGCTTCACCATGGGTTCCTCGCGGCGCGATCCAGATCGCTTGGCGAATGAAGTGCAGTACGAGGTCGAACTCACGCGCCCGTTTTACGTCTCAACAAGAGAGATCAGTAACGCCCAGTTTGGAGCGTTCCGTCGCGGCCATCGCTCCGGCGCCCTGGCCCAGAATGGGCTGGGCGACCCCCAGCAGCCGGTAGTACAGGTGAGCTGGCAGGATGCCGCGGCGTTCTGCAACTGGCTGAGCCGTCAGGAAGGACTATCGCCCGCGTACGTCGACCAGGGCGGGCAGCTGGTGGCCGCATCACCCATGACTACGGGTTATCGTCTGCCCACGGAGGCTGAGTGGGCGTGGCTAGCGCGTTTCGCTGGCGGCGACGCCCTGAAGTTTCCCTGGGGCGACCGGCTGCCGCCAGCGGAAAACTCGGGCAACTACGCGGGGGCGGAAGCGCGTTCGATCGTCGGCGCGCAGCTTCGTACCTACGAAGATGCCTATGTGGTGAGTGCGCCCGTAGGCTCGTTCCCTCCCGGCCGCCTCGGCTTCTACGATCTGGGCGGTAACGTGGCGGAGTGGGTTCACGATTGGTTCGGGATCAACGTAGAGCCAGGTCCCTTGCGCGATCCTCTGGGGCCGAACTTGGGTCGCCAGCGCGTGGTGCGGGGGGCGAGCTTTCTCACCAGCGGCGCGACGGAACTGCGCCTGACCTATCGAGACTTCGATGACCAGGCGCGTGAAGATCTCGGGTTCCGCGTGGCCCGTTACTATCGCTAGGCGAGGAGGGACTGATGAACCGATCTGAGGGACGCGACGAGACGCCGCCGACTGGGTCCATCCGTCGAGCCACGCTCGGGCTTGCCATGGTCGCTGTGCTCGGGGGGGCAGCCGTCGTGCTCGCGCAGGGCGCTCAGGATGAGCCTGACGCGGAGGACGAGGACTTCGGCGCTGGGGATTTCAGCGCGAAGACCGCGCAGGAGGAGGAGTCTCCCCAGCGCATCGACCTGGGCAATAGCGGTGGCGGTGGCGCCATCACGCCCGAGCAGGCGGCGGAGGCGGCGAGTCCGCGTACCGACGGAGGCGATGCGGCAGGCGAAGACGGCGCCGCCGAGGGCGACAACAGCGTCTTTGTGCCCACCGAAGAGATCCGCGTGGATACGGACATCGCATTTCCGGTTGATATCTAGAACAAGAGTTAACGCGCATGACAGGCAGCAGCCGACGCTACGGGTTCGAGTTTTTCTTCCAGTTGACCGCGCTGGTGATCGTGGTCATCGCGGTGCACGCGGTGTACGTGACCACCGTGCGCCCGCTGGCCGATGCCATCATGGAGCAGCAAGCGCAGAGCATCGAAGCGGATCCGAACTACGTGCCCGAGCGATCCGTGTACATCGTGATCCGCGACTTCGAGCAGGAGACCTGCTTCATTTTGCTGCTGTGGGCTTTGGCTATCATCGGCCTGAAGGGTTGGGAGGCGCTCGGCGAGCGGCGCATGCTCGATGGCGAGCTCATCCCCCTCGCCGAGGGGCTCAGCATCCTGCCCTCCGATACGCGCGAGTACGCGCGCCCGGTGCAAGCCTTACCCGACGGGAATCGACAGATGCTGTTGCCGCGTGCGTTGCTAACCGCGCTCCATCGATTTTCCTCGACGCGTAACGTGCAAGACACCTCGACGGCGGTGCGTTCCGTATGCGATGCGGAGTCCGATCGCCTCGACTCGGAGCTTGCCCTAGTTCGCTACATCGCGTGGGCGATCCCCTCCGTTGGCTTCATCGGGACCGTGCGCGGTATCGGCGCGGCGCTCGGCGAAGCGCACAAAGCGGTGGAGGGCGATATCACCGGTGTCACGGCGAACCTGGGCGTTGCCTTCAACTCCACCTTCGTCGCCCTGTTGCTCAGCATCGTGCTAATGTTCGTGCTCTACCAGCTGCAGCAATTTCAGGAGCGCCTGGTGCTCGATACGCAGAGCTACTGCGATGAGCACCTGATCGCCCGCCTGCAGGTGCGGGGCACATGAGCACGCTAATACTGGAGCTTGCCGACTCAGGCGTCTGCGCCTGGGACGGACAGGCGGCTTCGTTGATTTCGAGCCCCGGTTACGCACTGCTCGAGGCAGGCGCGGTGCAGTCCGTGGGCGAGGACGCCTACGCTCAGGCACGCCTACAGCCGCGAGCGATTCACGATCGCTTCTGGGACGAGCTGAGCCTCGAACCCCTAGCGAGTGCGGCGGGTAGCGGTCAGACCGCCGCCGATCTGGCCTGCGAGCACCTGACGCGGGTCTGGGAGTCCTTGCGCACGCATCAGCCGAAGGAGGTGTTCCTAGCTGTCCCGGGTACTTACGACCGCGAACAGCTCGCGCTGGTGCTCGGGATCGCTCGGGAGGCGGGGCTGCCGGTCACGGGCTTGATAGACGCTGCCCTCGCCGCCGTACAGGCCACTGACCCTGGGCGCACGCTCATGCACCTGGACGTGCATCTGCACCGCGCCCTGATCACGCGGTTTACGCAGGGCGAACAGCTCTCGCGTGCGGGCGTAGAAAGCACTCGCGGCAGCGGCCTGCGCGCGCTCCGTGAGCGCTGGATGGGGGCGATCGCCAACGCCTTCGTCGAACGTACCCGCTTCGATCCGCTGCACCTTGCTGAACACGAACAGCAGCTGTATCAGCAACTCAGAAACCTATCGGAAAGTATAGGCGATGAGGGGCAGCTGTCCCTTGAGATCAGCACGTCATCAGCCACACACAATGCGCAGGTGGATGGACAGACCCTGCGCGAAGCGGCTGATCAGGAGTATCAGCGCTTGCTCGAACTGGTGAGTGCCACGAGCACGCCAGGAGAGGCGCTGCTGCTGCAGCTATCCCACCGTGCGGGATCACTGCCCGGCTTGGCAGATCTGCTCGGCGAACTCCCGGGTGTGCAGGTTCAGGTGTTGGGGCCTGATGCCGTGGCCCACGGCACCCTAGCCCTAGGCGACGCGCTGCGTCAGCACGACGCGGCGCAGGGTGTGCCCTACCTCACGCAGGTTGCCTGGCAGCAGGCAGGAACGGCTGGTGCGTCGACGCCGTCGGCGCCGCCCAGGTTGACGCCCACGGCGGATCAGGTGCCGACTCACGTCGTCTACGAGGGACTGGCTCAACCGCTGTCGAGTACGCCCTTGATGGTCGGCGTGCAGGTGGGTGTAGACGGCGCACCTGCAATTCAGTTGGGCGCACCGCTGCGTGGGGTTTCACGCCAGCACTGCGCCCTGGCGCTCGGTGCAGATGGCGTCGCCACGATCACCGATCACAGCACCCACGGCACCTGGCTCAACGGCCATCGTATCGACGGCCAGGCCACCCTGCGCATGGGTGATCGCCTGCGCGTCGGCACCCCGGGCCACGAGCTGCACCTCGTGCGCGTCACGAGCTAGTCCCCATGGCACGGCGCAGCCGCCTAAACGCGTTCAGCCTGTCGTTCCTCGACATCATGTCGTGCGGGTTCGGTGCGGTGGTCCTGTTTTTCATGATCATCAACAACGAGTCTCGCGTACGCGCGGACGATGCAGAGGCCGAACGACTGAGCGAAGTGACACGCCTCGAGCTCGCCCTCGATACGCAGCAGGAGCGGTTGGCGGAGGCCCGCAACACGCTAGCTCGCGTGGTCGATGAGCTCGATGCCACCCAGGGCCGCAGCGCCCAGCTCATCTCTCGCTTGGAGTTGACACGTGAGGAGCTGGCGGATCTCGAGCAGAAGACACGTGCCAGCCGCGAGAACGTCAATCAGCTCACTTCGGACCTGCAGTCCGTGGACGATGAGGCAGAGCGGTTGAGGGTGGAGACCGAAGGTGCGGACTTCGGTAACGCTCGGCGGGCCTTCGAAGGCGAGGGTCAGCGCCAGTACCTCACGGGCTTGCGTCTCGATGGTGAGCGCGTGCTCGTGCTGCTGGACACCTCCGCCAGTATGCTCGATGAGACCATCGTCAACGTGATTCGCCGCCGCAACATGAAGGACGAGGATCGAAAGGCCTCTCCGAAGTGGCAACGGGCCGTGCGCACGGTGGAGTGGTTGATCGCGCAGCTCCCCCAGGGTGCTTCCTTCCAGCTCTACGCGTTCAACACGACCGCGCAACCTACGCTCCAAGGCACAGGCGGTACCTGGCTGGGGCTCGATCAGTCCACCCGTTTGGAAGAGGTGGTAGATGGATTGAAGTCTCTGCTCCCTAACGGGGGTACCAGTCTCTACAACGCCTTCATCGTCGCCCAGCAGTTCGAAGAGCCACCCGATAACATAGTGCTCATCACGGACGGCCTACCGACTCAGGGGCGCAACCCGCCGCGACGGGCCACGGTGAGTGCCCGCCAGCGTTTGCGCCACTTCGAAGATGCGATCGATCAGTTGCCTAACGAGGTGCCCGTGAACATCATCCTGTTCCCGATGGAGGGCGATCCTCGCGCCTCCAGCGCCTTCTGGCAGCTAGCCCAGTTCAGTGCTGGCTCGATCATGAGCCCTGCGAGGGACTGGCCGTGAGCGATACGCCCTCAGCGCGGCGCCGCTCGCGGCGCGAAGTGGAGCAGGTCAGCCTATCCTTCCTCGACGTGATCAGCTGCGGCTTCGGTGCCGTGATCCTGTTGCTAGTGATCTCCAAGTTCTTCGAGCCGGTCAATCTGGAGCGTCGCGGTGAGGAGCTGGACGGGGTGATTCAGGCGCTCGAGGCACAGCTACAGGAGATTCGCGGACAGGCCACGATACTCAATCGCGAGCTCTCCGGGCGCGAACTCCAGCTCTCCGAGCAGCGCGAACTCCTCGCCCGCCTGCAAGGGGATTTCTCCGAGGTGCAGGGGGAGTTCGAGTCGACACGGCGCGAATCGGAGGTCACCGCCATTATCGAGGAGCGCTTGGCCGTGGCACGGCAGGATCTCAGCGAGGAGATGGAGCGACTGATCGGTCTGAACTACCGACGTAACCTAGAGGATACGATAGGTGGAATACCTGTTGACTCCGAGTACATAGTATTTATCGTCGATACGTCCGGCAGTATGCAGAACTTCGCCTGGGATCAGGTGATGCGCACGCTGGAGGAGACCCTCGATGTCTACCCCACGGTGAAGGGCATGCAGGTGATGAACGACATGGGCGACTACATGTTCCCGCGCTACGCAGGCGAGTGGATCCCGGATACGCCGGGGCGGCGCAAAGCTGTGATCGACCGTATGCGTACCTGGGCACCCTTTAGCAACTCGAGCCCAGTGGAAGGGATTCAAAAGGCGATCTCCACCTTCTACGCCCGCGACAAGCGCATCAGCCTCTACGTGCTCGGTGACGAGTTTGCGAGCGGCGGCTCCATGGAGAACGTGCTGGATACGGTCGATCGCCTCAACCGCCTCGATTCCGAGGGTTCGCGACGCGTGCGCATTCACGCCGTGGGCTTTCCCACCCAGTTCTTGGTGAACTCCACCCGTCGCGTCACGGGCGTGCGCGTCGCGACGCTCATGCGAGCGATGTGCGAGCGCAACGGCGGCACTTTTGTCGGGCTGATCAACTAGTGTCCTGAGTTAGAAGTTCGTTGATGACTTCGCGGCACCTTTTCGCCCCTGAACACGTTGCTCCTCCTCCCGTGGGACCTGCCACGCTCGTCGTGGCGCCGCGCTTAGGGACAAAAACTCGCGTGCGAATTCATCAACGAACTTCTAACTCAGGACACTAGCCCTCGGCTCGCGCCGCGCCCAACAGCGCTCGCCTTGTGCGACCTCAGCGGCAACGAGTGCCCTTACCGCCCGCCCGAATTCGTCATTTTCTATCGCTCCCTCGCCAGCTGACGCCCCAGGGCCGCGCGTGCCTGCGGCCTCTAATGGCTCCCAAGCGAGCAAGGCCAATGCCTTCACGCCGGCCTGCCGCGCGACACGAACCGAAGCGATTGACGAACATGGGAGACCATAGCGATGCAGAAGACAAACAGGATTGCCGTCGGCTTAGCCCTCAGTGCGATGGTGCTGGCAGCTAATCCGGGCGTGGCCGACACGATTCCCCACCCTGCGGAGCCGCCCGAGAAGGGCAAGCGTATAGCCGAAGGCGCAGGCGTGGGCGGTGGCATGCTGGTAGGGGGCCTGGTGGGCGGGCCCATCGGCATGATGGTTGGGGCTGGCTTGGGGACTTGGCTTGGGTCGCGCGTAGTAGAGGCGAGCCGAGCAGAAGAGGCGCAGGAGCAGCTCGCCTCCACCGAACGAACCCTGGAGGAGACCCGTCAGAGTCTCGATCGAGCGTATGCGCAGAACCGAGACCTCGAATTGGATCTCGCCGATCGCACCGATAGCCTGGCCCAACTACAGGCGCTGAACGCCAGCGCCCAACAAGCCAATCAGGAGCTTCGCTCAGCCCTGGCATCAGGCTTGGAGATGCAGGTGATGTTCCGCACGGGCGCGAGTGATCTGACAAGCGCTTCGGCAGAGCAGGTCACGAGCCTTGCGGGTGTGCTTGCCGACGTCGACGGGTTGATCGTACAGCTGGACGGCTACGCTGATCCGCGTGGTGATGAGCGGTACAACGAGACCCTCACCGCCGCTCGGGTCGCCAGCGTCGAGAAGGCGCTGCGAGCCGGTGGCCTGCGCGAGAGCCAGCTCGAAGGGTTCGCCCACGGCGAGCGTGCCTACGCCTTCGAGGAAGGCGATTACGATGCTTACGCGCTTGAGCGCAGGGTTGATATCACCCTGCTGGCCGTAGAAGAGAGTGCCACTGCCGGCAGTGTAGAGGCGGGCGGAGAAGAAGCTTCGGTGGACCTGGTGCTCCTAGGCGAACGATAGGCAGAGCGTAGGGCCGCGGCGCGTCCCGCGCCCCGGCCCCAACCCCCACAGGTTGAACGTTTACACACTGCCAAATTACAAAAACCGGGCCCGGGCGCCGCGGGTTTATTGGCCCGGTTTGGAGAGTTAGGCCAAATACATTTAGTT